>NZ_JAVFVX010000310.1:0-1337 GCF_033441795.1 Streptomyces sp. ADMS
GTGTTCGGGCTGCGGGATGCCATGTTCCGGGGTGACCGCATCAACGTCACCGAGGATCGTGCGGTGCTGCACACCGCTTTGCGGGCGTCGCGTGACGCGGTGGTCGAGGTCGACGGGGAGAACGTCGTTCCGGGCGTGCACGCGGTTCTGGACAGGATGGCGGGCTTCGCCGGGAGGGTGCGCTCGGGTGAGTGGACCGGGCACACCGGCCGCCGTATCAGGAACGTCGTCAACATCGGCATCGGCGGCTCGGACCTCGGTCCGGCGATGGCGTACGAGGTGCTGCGGGCGTTCACGGCACGGGAGTTGACGTTCAGGTTCGTGTCGAACGTCGACGGTGCGGATCTGCACGAGGCGGTGCGGGACCTGGACCCGGCCGAGACGCTGTTCGTCGTCGCGTCGAAGACGTTCACGACGATCGAGACGATCACGAACGCGACCGCGGCCCGTTCCTGGCTGCTGGCGGGTCTGGGTGGTGAGGAGAAGGCGGTCGCCCGGCACTTCGTGGCGCTGTCGACGAACTCCGGGAAGGTGTCGGACTTCGGCATCGACACGGACAACATGTTCGAGTTCTGGGACTGGGTCGGCGGGCGGTACTCCTACGACTCGGCGATCGGGCTGTCGCTGATGATCGCGATCGGGCCTGACCGGTTCCGGGAGATGCTCGACGGGTTCGCGCTGGTCGACGAGCACTTCCGGACGGCTCCGGCGGAGGAGAACGCGCCTGTGCTGTTGGGGCTGTTGGGGATCTGGTACGGCAACTTCCTCGGTGCCCAGTCGCACGCCGTACTTCCCTACTCGCACTATCTCTCCAGGTTCACGGCGTACCTGCAGCAGCTGGACATGGAGTCCAACGGCAAGTCGGTCGACCGCCACGGCAACCCGGTGGAGTACGAGACCGGACCGGTGGTGTGGGGTACGCCCGGGACGAACGGGCAGCACGCCTACTACCAGCTGATCCATCAGGGGACGAAGCTGGTCCCGGCGGACTTCATCGGCTTCGCCGAGCCGGTGGGGGAGTTGGGTGACGGGCTCAGGGGGCAGCACGACCTGTTGATGGCCAACTTCTTCGCGCAGACACAGGCGCTGGCGTTCGGGAAGACGCCGGACGAGGTGCGGGCCGAGGGAGTCCCGGAGGAACTGGTCGCCCACAAGACGTTCCAGGGCAACCACCCGACGACCACCGTGCTGGCGCGCGAGCTGACTCCGTCCGTACTCGGCCAGTTGATCGCGTTGTACGAGCACAAGGTGTTCGTCCAGGGGGCTGTGTGGAACATCGACTCCTTCGACCAGTGGGGGGTCGAGCTGGGGAAGGTGCTGGCCCAGCGCATCGAGCC
>NZ_JAVFVX010000311.1:0-1319 GCF_033441795.1 Streptomyces sp. ADMS
TGTCCCTCCCCTCGTAGCGTGGAGTCCGTGATTGCAGGGGAAGTTGGGGTTCATGGGGTCCAAGCAACGGATGTACACGCCTGAGTTTCGTGAGGGTGCTGTACGCATTGTGATCGAGACGGGCAGGCCGATCCCGGAGGTCGCCGAGGAGCTCGGTGTGCATTCCGGCACGCTGCACAGCTGGGTGTCGCGGTGGCGGCGCAACGGGTCGGCGTCGTCCGACCAGCCTGCCGAGCCCGCACCGGGCGGGCGGCTGCGCGAAGCTGAGCGGGCCGAGCTGGAGCGGCTGCGGCGGGATGCGGCGGAGAAGAACAAGCGGATCCGCGAGCTGGAGATGGAGCGTGATGTCCTCAAGCGATGCATGGTCCTCTGGGTGAAGTGACCGAAGCGAACCCGGCCGCCCTGGCCGCGTTCATCGGTAACCAGAGGACCGAGCACCACGTCCCGCACCGCCTGGCCTGCCGGGTTCTGGGAGTGTCGGAGTCCTGGTTCTACAAGTGGCGCGACAAGCCCACCACCGCTCGTGAAGTGCGGCGAGGACATCTGGCCGACGCGATCCGGCAAATCTTCGAGAACTCCGGCGGCACCTACGGTTCTCCGAAGGTCTGGCTCCTCCTGATCCGCGCCGGCTGGCGTGTCTCGGTGAACACGGTCGCGCGTCTCATGGCCGAACTCGGCCTGGCCGGACGGAAGATCCGCCGACGGGGCGGGCTGACCCGCCCCGGAAAACGGCCCGCGTTCGCGGACTTTGTCCGCCGCGACTTCACCGCCGACGCTCCGGACCAGGTGTGGTGCGGCGACATGACAGAGATCACCACCGGTGAGGGCAAGTTGTATCTGGCCACCGTCATCGACCTGTTCTCGCGCCGCCTGCTCGGCTACGCGATGGGCGCCCGTCACGACGCAGAACTCGTCGTTGCGTCCTTGAACATGGCCGCGGCCACCCGTGGCGGCGACGTCAAGGGCGTCATCTTCCACAGCGACAGGGGCAGCGAATATGTGTCCCGGCGCTTCCGCCGGGCCTGCCGGCGTCTGGGCGTGACACAGTCCATGGGCCGGGTCGGGTCGTGTTTCGACAACGCCGTCAGCGAGGCGTTCAACAGCGTACTCAAGGTCGAGTACGTCCACCGGCACACCTTCGCCACCCGCACCGAGGCCCGCCTGAGAATCGCGACCTGGATCACCGGCTTCTACAACACGCACCGACTACACAGCGTGTGCGGTTACCGGAGTCCGATCGACTACGAACACGACCACCGAGCCAGCTCCCCCTTGGAGCTGGCCGCTTAGAAGATCTCCACAGTCCGAGGGGATTGACA
>NZ_JAVFVX010000312.1:0-1264 GCF_033441795.1 Streptomyces sp. ADMS
ACGCACGGTGCCTGACGTGTCGTAACCCTCGCCGGTCACGTCGAAGTGGCGCCCCGCGGCCCAAAGGGCGCGGGTGGTCATCTCGTTCAGGGTCAGGGTGCCGGTCTTGTCGCTGCACACCACGGTCGCGGAGCCGAGCGCCTCGACGGACGCCAGGCGTTTGACGATGGCGCCGCGCTGGGCCATGCGGTAGACGCCCAGGGCGAGGGTGAGCGCGAGAACGGCGGGCAGACCCTCGGGGATCGCGGCGACCGCCAGGGCCACCGCCCGCAGCGCGAGATCGGCCAGATCCTCGCCCCGGAGAAGGCCCACGACCGCGTACGCGGCCACGGCGACGCCGCTGACCAGGGCCAGGCGCCGGCCCAGGCTGTCCATCTGGACCTGCAGCGGGCTCGGCGGTTCCGCGCCGGTGCGCAGAGCCTCGGCGATCGCGCCGACCTCGGTGCCCATGCCGGTGGCCGTGACGATCATCTCGGCGCGGCCTCGGGTCAGCGCGGTGTTCATGAAGAGCATGCCGGTGCGCTCGGCGACGGGCGCGGGCTCGTCGCCGTCGGCCGGTGTAGGCGCGGTGGTCTTGGCGACGGGCTGGGACTCGCCGGTCAGCGCGGCCTCGGCGGCCTCGACCGAGGCGGCGACCACCAGGCGCCCGTCGGCCGGGACACGGTCACCGGCTTCAAGCAGGACGATGTCGCCGGGCACCAGGGTGCCGGCCGGGATCACGCTCACCTGGCCGTCCCGGCGCACGCGCGCGGTGGGGACCAGCATCTGGCGCAGCGCTTCCAGGCTGTGCTCGGCGCGGCGTTCTTGCAGGTAGCCGATGGTGGCGTTGATGAGGAGGACGACAGCGATGACGACGGCGTCCTTGATGTCGCCGATGATTCCGGCGACGACGGCGGCGGCGAGCAGGATGCCGATCAGCCAGCTGCGGAACTGGTCCAGCAGCCGCAACCACTGCGGTCGGCGGGCCGGTTCGGCCAGTTCGTTGGCTCCCCAGGCATCGGCCCGCCGGGCGGCGTCCGCCGCGCTCAGGCCCGTGGCCGGGACCACGCCGAGCAGGTCCGCCACCTCGGCGGCATCCCGCCGGTAGGCGTCCGCCATCAGTTGCGCAGGTGTCTGTGCGGGCGGGGCGTGGGGCCCGGCCGGGGCGGGATTCTGCTGAGGCACGGTCACTCCTTGCCACGGACGACGGTGACGGGGCACTGCGCGTGGTGCAGCAGGGCCTGGCTGACCGAGCCGAGCAGCAGCCCGGTGAAGCCGCCCCGGC
>NZ_JAVFVX010000313.1:0-1226 GCF_033441795.1 Streptomyces sp. ADMS
CCGCCGCCTCGGCACGGTGCTCCAGCGTCTTCGCGCCGAGCGCGACCCTCACTGATCCGCGCCCCGCCGCCCGCGCCCGATTCACCCTTCGCCATAACGGAGTTACCGCCATGTCCACCCCTGTACAGCCCGCAACCTCGCAGATCGGCTCCGTCGACGCGCAGCGCGTCGAGGACGCGCTGTCTCTGATCGCGCCGAAGTGGACCACCTGGTCGGCGCAGACCCTGGCCCAGCAGGGCGGCCCCATGCGTGTGCGTGACGTCGCCGCCCGGCTCCCCTTCGTCAGCGAGCAGTTCGTCGGCAAGCGGCTGGCCCAGATGCACGCTGACGGCCTGGTGACCCGGGCCGGTGATCGCCACGGCGCCCCGTACCAGCTCAGCGGGTTCGGCAACTCGCTGTCCTCGATGCACCGGGCACTGTCCGACTGGTCCCAGGCACACCTGCCGCTCGGCAAGGTGGCCGGTGCCGAGCGCGCTGAGGACGCCGTGCGCCGGCTGCACCTTCGCCACTCGACCGCCGTGATCCAGGTCCTCGACGCGGGGCCCATGCGGTTCGTCCGCACCGCCGAGGAGGCCGGGCTCGACAACGGCTTCACCCGGCAGCGGCTGATGCGGCTTCAGCTCGACGGCTTGGTCACTCGCACCGGACCGCACCGCGGCGATCCGTACGTCCTGACCGACGCCGGGCGGGCGCTGGGCCCGGTCTACGCAGCCGTCGAGCACTGGAGCAATCCCGTCGCCACACCGCGTCCCGCCGCTGCCCCGGTCGCGGCGGCCACCCGCACCCACACCGGCATCCCCCTGGGGTCGGACAGCATCCGTACCGCAGCGGCCCTGCGTCGAAGCACCGCCGCGCCGAACTCCCTGTTCAGCCACGCTCCGCAGCCACAACCGCGGGTGCCGGCGGCCGTCACTGCCCGGTCCGCCCCATCTCGGGGCCGGTGATCCGCATGGCATCCAGCACCAGATCCACGTCACAGCCGCCCTCGTGCCCGCGTGCAGCCGAGCAGTCCGCTCCCGGCCGCGCGCGGGCCCGTTCCCCACCTCCTCCAGGAGCCGCTCTCGTGATTGCGACATCTCCTCCGGGCGGCCTCGCGCCCGACACCGATCTGCTGGTCCACCCCGTCTATCTCGCCGGGCGAGGCGACCCCGCCGCCATCTACGACGCCCTGTGCGACGCCCGGGGCTGGGGCAAGGCGACCACCGCCACCGGCCTGATGTTCACCA
>NZ_JAVFVX010000314.1:0-1214 GCF_033441795.1 Streptomyces sp. ADMS
CGTCGTCGGCGATGAACGCGACGCCGTCGCGCACGACGACGTCGGTGCCGAGGTAATGCGTGAAGGGCCAGTCGGGGTTGACGGCGAGGCGGATCGGCAGGTTGGGGTCAAGGCTCTGGAGCTGGCGGAGCAGGTGGCCGACGGTCAGGTAGTGGGGCACGGGATCCTCCGGGAGCGGGACCGGTTGGGCGAAGCAGGGTTGTTGTTGGAGCGTCAGTGGGCGTCGAGGCGGAGCAGGTCGCGCAGGACCTTCGGGCCGGTCGCCTCCGGCTTGGCATGGCTGGCGAGGTGTCGCTTGCGACACTCGTTGACGTAGCCCTTGCCGGGGCTCGTCATCTGCCAGTCACCGCAGGAGCAGACGGCCTGGGAGTAGGTGCGGCCGGAGCAGTCGGGGTGGAGCGGCTTGCCGGAGCTGGTGTGCTTGTGGTCCGCCGGGCAGTTGGTGCCGTCGGAGTGGTGGTTGGTCAGCGGGGCGCGGAAGGTCAAGACCGGTTCCTCTCGGTGGTTGGGGGCCGGTTGGCTCAATGTGTGAGTCGACCAGCGGGGGTGCGGTGTGTCCGGCGGCAGGGAGGGCGTCCCGGCCGCCGCACGGTCAGCGGGAGGGGTTGGCGCCGAGGGCGGCGATGAATCCGGCGACGGCCTCGGAGGGGGTGTAGAGGCCGAACTCCTGGACCCAGGGCTCGGCGTCGGCGGGGATGACCCGGATCTGCCAGACGATGCCTCGCTTCCAGGCGGTGGTGTCCTCGGGGAGCCAGCCGACGTAGGCGCGGCCGTCCGGGCTGGTGCAGTGCACGTTGGCCTCCGGGGTGTCGACGATCGCCCAGCCGAGTGCGCCGAGCAGTTCGAGCACCGGGCTCGCGCAGTGGTCGCTGGAGAGCCAGGCGCGCTCCTCCACGGTGGGACGGACGACAGCGGGCAGGGGAGTGCTGGAGGCGTTCACGAGTGGACGGTTCCTTCGTTGACCTGCGGTTTTTCCCGACACCCGTACGTTGGCATGCGGTGTGCCGAAGTACGTAGTCGTTTCCCGGAAGGTGCTGTCTGCCGTGGGCGAACTGGCCACCGAGGGCGCGAGACCGACGGACCGGGGAATGGATCGGCGCGGCCGGTTGTCCTAACTGGGTTGCGGCGCAGGGTCGTACAGAGCCGGAGGGGGAGCGGAGTGGCGGAGTCGAGCAGGCACTGGGACGGTGCCGGGCTGGAGCGCAAGATCCGCA
>NZ_JAVFVX010000315.1:0-1192 GCF_033441795.1 Streptomyces sp. ADMS
TGGCGACAACCCGAACAGAACCGATCACAACCTCAAGATCTGAGGCTGTAGTACTAGGGCCTGTATCTGGTTGTGATCAATCTCTGAGGTCTCCTGCGTCCTGTGCCGCGATCTGGTAGATCGTTGTGCATGACGCCGGTGCAACTGACCGATGGGGCATGAGAGTTCATCGAGCCGTACTTGCCGATCGGCAGGTACGGTCCGTATCCCGCACGGCTGCGGCAGCAGTTTCGAGGGTGTGATCTGGCGATTCAAGACGGGCGCGCAAGGGAGATGCCGACCGAGTTCGGCGCCTGGCCCACGGTCCACAATCGCTTCCGGCAGTGGCGCGACGCCGGTGTCTTCGAGGCCCTGCTGGAGGGGCTGACAGCCGAAGGCCGCCAAGCGCGGTGAGGTGGACTTGTCGCTGGTCAGCGTGGATTCCACCACCGCCCGCGCCCACCATGACGCCGCCGGGATGCAGCTTGGTGACGACGTGCTCACCGCCCTGGAGAAGGCCGCCGCCGAGGAGAAGGCCCGTTCAAAGGGGATGACGGGCAAGGACAAGACGGGCGAACCGCCGACAGTGACCCCGTCCGGGAAGAACGACCCCGCCTCCGGCGCCGACACCGGCTCCGGCTGAGGGCCGCTCTGCTCGGGCGCTCGCGCGGCGGGCAGACCAGCAAGATCCACGTCGCCTCCGACCGCAAGTGCCGCCCGCTCGTGCTCCTCCTGACCGCCGGGCAGGCTGCCGACAGCCCACAGTTCATCCCCGTGCTGAAGAAGGTACGGGTCCGCGGCCCGGTCGGCCGTCCGCGCACCCGGCCCGACGCGGTCGCCGGGGACAAGGCGTACTCGTCCCGAGGTAATCGCGCCTACCTGCGAAGACGCCAGATCAAGGCAGTCATCCCGGAGAAGAAGGACCAAGCCGCCAACCGGAAGAAGAAGGGCAACCGGGGCGGTCGGCCCGTCGGCCACGACGCCGCCCTCTACAAGGAGAGGAACACCGTCGAGCGCCTGATCAACAAGCTGAAAGCCTGGCGGGGCATCGCCACCCGCTATGACAAGACCCCCCAGAGCTACCTCGCCGGCCTGCATCTCCGTGCCTCCATGATCTGGATCAACGACCTCACGCGAACCACACCTTGATCACAACCAGCCGAGATGGAGGTCATCCCGGCCGCGCAGGAGTACGGGCTCGGGGTCATCCCCT
>NZ_JAVFVX010000316.1:0-1183 GCF_033441795.1 Streptomyces sp. ADMS
CCTGCACACGGTCATGCACAGCGCCGCGGAGGAGATCCGCGCCGGCCGTCTCACCTCCGACCACATCACCGCCACGGTGCTCGCCGCCTTCACACCCCCGGGCCGACCGGTACCCCTGACCGGCGGTGGAGCGTGACGCCGACGGCCCGGACCGCATCACGTCTGGGGCTGATCTGGAGGGTTCGTCGTGACTGCATACACGGGAGCTGACAGGTGGACCCGTATGTTGGTGACGTATTCTTCTATGTACATCACCAACATTACACGGAGGCGTGGCATGTCCGTGACCCAGATCGACATCGACGACGACGCCCTGGAACGCGCCATGGCGCTGGCTCACGTCCGGACCAAGAAGGAAGCGGTCAATCTTGCCCTGAACTTCTACGCAGAGCAGCAGGAGCGTGCGGCGCGCATCAGCCGTCACTTCGAGCGGGCGCGCGAGTGGGGTGCCGTCGAGGACGCCGAGCGTCTGCACAGGGCGGAGAAGCACAGCCGGTGATCTACCTGCTCGACACATCTGGCCTCGTCCGGCTGCTCCGCGAACCGAAACTGCAATCGGCCTGGTACGACGCGATCGACGCCGGGGCCGTCGCGTCCTGCTACGTGCAGCGCGCCGAGTTCCTGTACAGCGCCCGAGACCGTCGCGAATACGACGAGATCGCGGAGATGTTCTCCGACCTCTATCCCGACGCGGCGGTACCGAAGAACGCCGGACGGTGGATCAGCGCGGTGCAACACCGGATGGCCCAGGCCGGGGAGCATCGCAGCGCCTCGGCAGTAGACCTTGACGTCGCCGCGACTGCCGCCCACCACAGCCTGACTGTCCTCCATGACGACGCGGACTACGGCACCATCGCCCGGCACGCATCCGACCTCACCGAGCACAACATCCACGACGTCGTCTGACGCGCCTTGGTCGCCCGACAGGTGGTGGATGGCGGGTTCCGCGAACACGGGGCCTCTGGTCGTCGGCGAGCCGGCCGTCAGCAGCGACTCGCGAGCGGCCTGCTGGGTCGCCGTAGAGCCTCGGATCCATCGGCCTGCTCGGCCTCGACATCTCCGGCTGCGGCCACGAATACGCCGTCGACCCGCACAAGGTACCGGTCCTGCTGGACCGGGGCCGATCCACGAAGAACTGGGGCCCGCTGAGCCTCTACCCGCCCGGCACGTTCAGCGGCGCACG
>NZ_JAVFVX010000317.1:0-1180 GCF_033441795.1 Streptomyces sp. ADMS
TCTCACGAAGGCACTCGTCAGTGCCACCGCCGCGGTCGGGATCGCCGCCGGCGGCCTGGCCACCGCGGGCACGGCCATGGCGGCCCCCGCGCCGGCCCAGCAGCAAGCGGTGACCGGTGAGATCGGCACGCTCGCGGTGAACAACCTGGGGCTGACCACCACCCAGGCGAAGAAGTGGCAGTGCTATCTGCGTGATTGGAATTTCAACCCCGGCACGATCGACGGTCAGCTGGGTACCAACAGCTGGAAGGCCGCGCAGAGGTTCTTCAACTATTACGGCCATAACGGCGATGTCACACTCGTCGTCGACGGAGACGTCGGACCCGCCACGACCAGGGCGCTGCAGCGCTTCCTGAACGCCCGCGGCTACGGCCTTGACGTCGACGGGATCGCCGGACCGAAGACCAAGGACGCGTTCGCGGACTGGACCGCCGCGCGGTCCTGCTGAGTCGATCCGACGCCCGCACACACGGCGCGGCCCGTCCACTCCCCGCAGGGAGTGGACGGGCCGCGCGTATGTCTTGAGGTGCCTCAGAACCACTCGGGCGTCCGGATCCCAGCAGGGCCATGCCCCGGTGCAGTGTGCGGGCCTTGGTGTTGCACAGGAAGAGGCGGCTCTCCACCTGCTCGGGCCTCTCGGCCTTCAGGACCGGGCACTTGTCGTAGAGGGACGTGTACAGCAACGGCACCTGGTACAGGTACGCCGTCAGCTTGTGCGGGGCGTACTCCTTCGCCGTCTCCGATTTGTCTTCCTGGCCGCCCAACACCAGCAAGTCGTGCACAGAAGGCTTGGGGTTTGCCAGCAAGGTGAGCGTGACGGAGGCCAGGCACGCCTTGGCTGCGATGTGCCGGTTTGGTGTCAGTGGGTGGTGTCAGTGACGGCATGTCAGGTCAGGGTGTTTTCGCTGGTGGTGGGGTGTTGAGTGTGGGGAGTCACTGACATGGGGCGGTGTCTGGTGCCGTCGTGGCTGTCATGGGGCGGTACACCCTTCCCTGTTCCGCTGTCATGGGAACGGCACTTCTGATCCTTCGAGGGCCGGTCGGCGGCACGGTGGTCGGCGTCGGGTTTGTGTGTCGGGAGGGTGTGGGGTGGGGGAGCCGGGCGTGTGGGGTGAGGTCGCGGCGTGTCGCGGGTAGTTTTTTGTGCGTGGTGTGTGCCCTCTGAGCTGGGCTTTCTCAG
>NZ_JAVFVX010000318.1:0-1166 GCF_033441795.1 Streptomyces sp. ADMS
AGATGACGTTCTCCATGGTGTACGCGTACAGCGAGAACTACGTCCTGCCGATCTCGCACGACGAGGTGGTCCACGGCAAGGGTTCGCTGGTGTCGAAGATGCCGGGCGACTGGTGGCAGCAACGGGCGACCGAGCGGGCGTACCTGGCCTTCATGTGGTCGCACCCCGGCAAGCAGCTGTTGTTCATGGGCCAGGAGTTCGCGCAGGGCGCGGAGTGGTCGGAGGCGCATGGCCCCGACTGGTGGCTGCTCGACCCCGCCTACGGCGCGGAGGCGGACCACAGGGGCGTACGGGACCTGGTCCGCGACCTGAACACGGTGTACCGGGACACCCCGGCCCTCTGGCAGCGGGACACGCATCCCTCGGGCTTCGAGTGGCTGGTCGGGGACGCGACGGAGGACAACGTCTTCGCCTTCGCCCGCTACGACGCGGAGGGCACCCCTCTCCTGTCGATCAGCAACTTCTCCCCGGTGGTCCGCCACGACTACCGCATAGGCGTCCCGGACACGGCGCCGGCCTGGCAGGAGACCCTGAACACGGACGCGTCCCGCTACGGCGGCGCCGGCACCCACAACCCGTCCCCCCTCAAACCGGACCCCCACCCCTGGCACGGCCGCGCAACGAGCATCCACGTAACGCTGCCACCACTGGCGACGGTATGGCTGCGCCCGGCATAGGGCGTACGTCGGTCTCGCCGGACGCGTGAGAGGCGAGGGTGGGTGCAGCCGGGCCGCGTTTCCCACCCACCCGTTCACGCATCTGTCCAGCACAGGACCGGGTATCTCAGCCTGTCCGGCGGCAAGGAGAAGGCCCCTTCACCCCCACAGCTTCCTCTCCACCCACCCCCACCTCACTCGACACCACAGGCGACACCGTGCCAGCACCCGCCGTCACCATCCAGCCCGGGCGACACCCTCAAACGCCGGCCCGCACCTCCAACCCGGGCGACCCTCAAACCCCGGCAACACCCCCAAACGCCGGCCCGCACCCCCAACCCCGGCAACACCCTCCAACCCAGGCAACACCCCCAGCCCGGGCGACACCCCTCAGCGCCGGCCCGCGCTCTCAGCCCGTCCGGCGTTTGAGGACAAGGCCCGTTCAGGGCCGTAGGGGGGTCTGGGGGCGCAGCCCCCAGGAACGGGATGGGACGGGTAGGGGCGGCGGGG
>NZ_JAVFVX010000319.1:0-1165 GCF_033441795.1 Streptomyces sp. ADMS
CGCCTCCGTCTCGGCTTCCCGCCCGGTGGACCCGCGCGTGGCGTTCTCCCGCACCCGCTGACACCCAAC
The DNA here is from genome assembly GCF_033441795.1 of Streptomyces sp. ADMS. NCBI lineage: Bacteria > Bacillati > Actinomycetota > Actinomycetes > Kitasatosporales > Streptomycetaceae > Streptomyces > Streptomyces sp. ADMS. The sequence continues at coordinate 70 of NZ_JAVFVX010000319.1, forward strand.
ACCCGTAAGGAAAAGCTCCCATGGCCGTGAAAACCATCTGGCACATCGACTTCTTGTGCGGGCACAGCGTCGCCCGTGACCTGTCCGACCGGGCAGCCGACCGTCGCGCGGGCTTTGCCGAGTGGCTCGCCAAGCAGGAGTGCACCGATTGCTGGCGGGCCGCGAAGGAGGGCGACGAGCAGGACAAGGCCGCCTGGCTGAAGGCCAAGCGCGCCGAAGAGCAGGCCGAGTCCGATGCCTGGTCGGAGCAGTACCGGATGCCGCCCCTCGAAGGCCGCGAGCGCGCCGTCGCGTGGGGCGTGCGCTGCCGCCACCAGATCCTGGCTGCCGCCTACACCGCTCTGGTCCTCGAAGGCGAGACCAGCGAGGCGGAGTGGGAGGAGATCGAGGCGACGGCTCGCACTATCACCCGCGCAGGGTGGTGGATCGACCAGCGCTCCTCCGAGCCCGGCGACCTGACCGAGCTGCTCCAGGCGGCCACCGTAGCCGACCGGCCCACCGAGAACCCTCACTTCTGACCGCCCGGTGCCCCGCCCCGGCGGGGCACCGGCTCCCTCTCCTTGCCAGTGATGCTGGATACCCCATGCCCGAGCACCCCCTGCGCTGCGACGTGCGGCGCACCGAGAGCACCACCGACCTGCTCGCCGACCTCCACCGCAGCGAGCCCGGCCTCGCCCCTTATCTACTCACCGCCTGGTCAGCGGAGTTGACCGCCCGGGACACCATCGTCCTTGCTTGATATGTCAGCAGACACCGTGTCCCACGCAGGTCGTGTCGCTTTACAGCAGGCTTGAGTACCTCTGCCGTGTCGCACTACGGCTGGGGAGTACCGCCTGATCGGTCGCGGGCGACGGAGCGGCTCAGGCGAGGTCAAGGCTGCCCGGGCTCGCCGCCGTTGCGTTCGGCGATGGCGCTGGCGAGGTTGTTGCGGGAGACCAGGGTGTCGGGGTGGTCCTCGCCCAGCACCCGCACCCGGTCGGCCAGAGTCTGCTCGTACAGCGGGATGGACCGGCCCAAATCCCCCGCCGACTGGTAGGCGTAGGCGAGGTTGTTGCGGGAGGCCAGCGTGTCGGGGTGGTCCTCGCCCAGCACCCGC
>NZ_JAVFVX010000031.1:0-76295 GCF_033441795.1 Streptomyces sp. ADMS
TGGCCCGGACCCCGAGGGGTCCGGGCCACCACCGTCTCTACGGTCCGTACCCGCCCGAGGCCGGACCTGGGCATACGTCAGGGGACGCCCACCTGTGGTGGACGCCCCGCTCTCACGTCTCGCGGTCACCAGTCGGAGAACAACGACCCGACGGGCTACTGGCCACCCTGCTGTTCGTCGCGGCGCCGCTGCCAGCGTTCCTCGATGCGGTCCATCATGGAGCGCCGCTGCCGGCCCTGTCGGCGAGCGTGCGGAGCTCCGGGGGCGGCACCCGCGGCGGGCTGTTCACCCGGCTTGGGAGCCTTGCGCCAGCCCGTCACGGCCAATACCGCACAGCCCAGCATGACGAGGAACCCCACCACGCTGACCCAAATCTGCTGTGCGACCATTCCGGCCATGAGGAGCGCGATACCTACGAGGAAGCCCGCGACCGCCTGGTAGACCCGTCGCCGGGTGTACGTGCGCAGCCCGCTTCCCTCAAGCGCTGTCGCGAACTTGGGATCTTCGGCGTACAGCGCTCGCTCCATCTGCTCGAGCATTCGCTGCTCGTGCTCCGAGAGCGGCACGGAGTCCTCCTCATCGTGCAGTCGCCGGGGCGACCGGGGGTCCCCTTCAGGATAGGCAGGGAATCGCCCCCGTGAAACCCGCCCCTCTACGCCAATTGGCAACCGGAATCCGCCATGGCCGTCCGGCTCACTGAGGCGTTCATTCCCCAGCAACCGGCCCGTCATGCCGGGCGGTCTCCCTCGATCATACGGCTCCGGGCGCCCGATCGGGGGGCCTGTGGCGTACTCCATCTGCGGCCGAGCCCCTGATCAGCGGTCCATCACCGGAGGTGACTCAGACCTCGGTGGCACCCGGTGTCTCGCCGAGCACATGAAGCTGCGTGGCCACGGCGTGGAACGCGGTCTGCTCGGCCGCCGCTGCCTCCAGCTTCAGCAGCGCGTCCAGGGCGCCGGGCTCGGTGTCCACGAGGACGCCGGGAACCAGGTCGGCGAAGATCCGCACGCCGTGCACGGCGCCCACGATCAGGCCCGCGCTCTCGACCAGCGCGGTGAGTTGTTCGGCGGTGAAGCGGTGAGGGACGGGGTCACCCTCGCCCCAGCGGCCGTTCGGGTCGTCGAGCGCCCGCCTGGCCTCCTTGAAGTGCCCGGCGAGGGCCCGCGCGAGCACCGCGCCGCCGAGTCCGGCGGCGAGCAGGCTGAGAACGCCCTCGGAGCGCAGGGCGGCCACCGCGTTGCGGACGCCCTCGGCAGGGTCGTCCACGTACTCCAGGACGCCGTGGCAGAGCACCGCGTCGTAGCCACCGCGCTCGACCACGTCGAAGAGGCCGTGCGCGTCGCCCTGGACGCCCCGGACCCGGTCGGCGACGCCGGCCTCGGCGGCCCGGCGCTCCAGCGCGAACAGCGCGTTGGGACTCGGGTCGACGACGGTGACGCGGTGCCCGAGGCGGGCGACGGGCACCGCGAAGTTGCCGCTGCCGCCTCCGGTGTCGAGGACGTCCAGCGACTCGCGCCCCGTGGCTTTGACGCGGCGCTCCAGGGCGTCCTGAAGGACCTCCCAGACCACGGCGGTACGGAGAGAAGCGCGGGGGCGCATCGGGTCCGACACGGCAGGTGACTCCTCGGCGCGGCACCGCCGCTTGCGCGGCGGAGCGAACGGGGTGCCTTCCCGGCCCCTTTGGGCTGCGGAAAGGCTGCGGCTTCCCCACCTTATTGCCTCCGGTGACGTACCCGGTGATCCGTCTCAGCCCGCGTCCGGGACGTCCCGGTCCCCCTCCTGGTCCCGGACCGTCCCCGGGGGCGTGTCCGGGTCCTGGCGGGGCTGTGGAAGCACGGGCTGGAGCACGAGCATCCGTTCGACGAGGCGCAGGAACATCGCCACGTCGCGTATCAGGTCGTCGGCGTCGCGGTTGCCGGCCGCGCCCTGGATGCCCGCCTCGGCGCGGGCACGGCGGCGGGCGCCGGAGGCGAACAGCACGCTCCACTCGGCGAGTTCGGGAGCTATCTCGGGGAGCACCTCCCAGGCACTGCGGATGCGCGCCCGGCGCCTGGGGGTGGGTTCGGGGCGGCCCCGGGCGGCGAGCACCGCGGCGGCGGTGCGCAGGGCGGCGAGGTGGGCGGTGGCATACCGCTCGTTCGCGGTCTCCAGGACGGCCGCCTCCTCAAGTCCGGCACGGGCCTGGGCGAGCAGGTCGAGGGCGGCGGGCGGGGCCGTGGCCCGGCGGAGCACGGGGTGCACATCGCTCGGCGGGCCGGTCAGTGAGGGGGCAGGGCCGGGGGCGCGGTGCCGACGGGCGGCGGCTGCGTTCGAGCTGGCCATGACGAACCTCCTGTCGTCTGTGTGACGGCATGCCCCGACGGGAGATGCCGTATGTGCCCATCGTGAGGTATGCCACTGACAATCCGTTCTGACCTGGTCTTTTGCTTCGATCAAAGGTTCGGGTTACTTTTCGGACTGACCAGTCAGTGCATAAGGTTGGGGACCAGTGGACGGTCCGCACTGGCTCGGGGCGACCACCCGGGCCTTCGGCCTCGAAGGGCTTCGCGGCTGGGCCTTCCGTGAGGTGTCCTTCGACGCGGAGCCCGGCTCGTTGATCGCGGTGGAGGGGCCGTCCGGATCCGGACGCACCTGCCTGCTGCTCGCGCTCACGGGCCGGATGAGGGCCACCGAGGCGTCGGCCACGATCGGGGCCTGGAACCTGCCCCGACACTTGGCCCCGGTGCGCCGCGCGAGCGCACTCGCGCACGTCCCCGGGATCACCGACCTCGACCCCGCCCTGACTGTGGGCGAGCACCTGCGGGAACGGGCGCTGCTGGAGCGCCGGTTCGGCGGTTCCCTGCGCGGGCTGCTGCGGCCACGGGCGGACCGGGCGGCCGAGGTGAAGCAGCGCGTTGACGGCCGCCGTCCTCGACCGCGAGGCACTGCCCAGGGGCTCCCGGACCGCCGTACTCGATCTGAAGCGCCTGGAGGCGCTGCGGCTGTCCGTGGCACTGGCGCTGGTCGGCCGGCCGCGACTGCTCGGGGTGGACGAAACCGATCTGAAGCTGTCGGAGGCCGAACGGGCCGAGGTGTGGGCGCTGTTGACGAACCGGGCTCTCCACCGCCAGGACCGGCGCCACCGCCCTGGACACGGGCGTCGGCGACCTCAAGGCGGGCGCGGCCGATCTCTCCGGAGGCATGTTCAAGCTCGTCGACGGCTCCGGGAAGCTCGCCGGCGGGCTGCACGACGGCGCCGAGCGGATTCCCGGCTACGACCGGCAGGACCGCGACGCGCGCACCGAGGTGATGTCCGATCCGGTCCGGCTCGCCTCCCAGGACGTGCACAGGGCGCCCAACTGCGGCACCGGATTCGCGCCGTACTTCATCCCGCTGTCCCTGTGAGTGGGCGTGATGGTCGCCTACATACTGATCCCGCCGCTCAACCGGCGGGCGCTCGCCACGGGCGCCTCGGCATGGGCGCCTCGGCATGGCGGATCACGCTGGCGGGCTGGCTGCCGGTGGCCGCCCTGGGCGTCCTCCAGACCGTGACCCTGATGTCCGTACCGCACTGGGCGATCGGCCTGGAAACGGCACGGGCGGCCGGGACGGTGGGCTTCCTGTTCCTGGTCACGGCATGCTTCGCGGCGATCGTCCAGTGGCTGAACGCCCGCTGCGGAGCGGCGGGCCGGATTCTCGTACTCGCCTTCCTGATGCTCCAGCTGACGTCCGCGGGCGGCACCTACCCCGTGCAGACCAGCCCCGACTTCTTCAACGCGATCCACCCCTTCATGCCGATGAGCCACGTCGTCGAGGCCCTCCGGAGGCTCGTCACGGGCGGTGGGCTCGGCCCGGTGTGGCAGGCGTGTGCCGTGCTGGCCGCGTTCACCGCCGGCGCCCTGGCACTGACCGCCGTGCCGGCCCGCCGCAGGCAGGTGTGGACCCTGGACCGACTGCACCCGGAGGTGAGCTTGTGACGTCTCGTCAGCGTGCGGCCGGTGTTCCTGTGAGAATCAGGACCATGGAACGCAGCAGCACCCCGTCGGGCGGCAGTACGCGCCGCGAGGCCACCCGGCAGAAGCTCTACGAGGCAGCCGTCACGCTCATCGCGGAACAGGGCTTCTCCGCCACCACGGTGGACGAGATCGCCGAACGGGCCGGGGTCGCCAAGGGCACGGTCTACTACAACTTCGCGAGCAAGTCGGTCCTCTTCGAGGAGTTGCTGCGGCACGGCGTGGAACTCCTCACCGCTTCCCTGCGGGAGGCTGCCGAGCAGACCGCCCGGGACGGCGGCTCCAAGGTGGACGCCCTGGACGCGATGATCCGGGCCGGGCTCCTCTTCATCAGCCACTACCCGGCCTTCACCCAGCTCTACGTGGCCGAACTGTGGCGCACCAACCGGACCTGGCAGTCCACCCTGATGGTGGTCAGACAGCAGGCGGTGGCGGTCGTCGAGGGCGTCCTGCGCGAGGCTGTGGCGGACGGTGAGCTCAGCGAGGAGATCGACATCCCGCTGACCGCGGCGGCCCTGGTGGGCATGGTCCTGGTCGCCGCCCTGGACTGGCAGTCCTTCCAGCCGGAACGCTCCCTGGACGATGTCCACTCGGCACTGTCCCGGCTGCTCCAGGGACGGGTGAGCGGCAACCGCTGAGCCAGCGGGGCAGGCAGGGCAGGGCGCACGGAGAAGCGCCGGTCCGTTGTGGCCGCGTCCCCCGCGGGCCACCTCGAACCGGCGCTTCCCTTTCTGCTCCCCCGTTTCCCCCGTTCCCCCGTGTTCCCCCGTTGGCCCCCGTGCGGTCGTTCCCCCGGGTCCCCCGGTGCCTCGCTCCCGCCGACGGATCGGCGGAAGGAGCGGTCCAGGGCGCCGGCACCGTTCCGCCGCCCCGTGTCGGCGGTACCGGAGCCGTGCCCTTTTCCGTGACTCCACTCTCTCGTTCCCGCAGGTCGCAGCCCATCCGTACGCCTACTCATCTCTCCTGCTAGGTACGCGTACTCAGCCCTGCGCACTCACCCCCAGGACGTGTCGTTGCCGACTGGTTACGATCGCGGGCGTGTCCGTACTCCCTCTCGTCTTCACCAGCGGCTGGGCCAGCGGTGTCAACGCGTACGCGGTGGTGCTGCTCCTCGGTGCCTTCGGCGCGACCGGGCTGAGCGACGAGGTCCCCGAGTCCCTGCAGCGCCCCGAGATCCTCGTCGCGGCGGGCGTGCTGTTCCTGTGCGAGGCCGTCGCCGACAAGATCCCGTACGTGGACTCGATGTGGGACGCGGCGCACACCGTGATCCGGCCGGTCTCCGGGGCCGTCGTCGGGGCGTTGCTCGCCGGGCAGAGCGGTTCGCTCTCCGATCTGGCGGCGGGCGCGATCGGCGGTTCGACGGCGCTGGCCAGCCATGCGGTCAAGGCCGGGACGCGGATGGCGGTCAACACCTCGCCCGAGCCGTTCAGCAACGTGATCGTGAGCTTCGCCGAGGATCTCGGGGTCGCCGGCATCGTGACGTTCGCGATGTTCCATCCGGAGGCGGCGGCGATCATCGCGGGCACGCTGCTGCTCATCGGCCTGGTCCTGCTGTTCTTCCTGGTCTCCCGGATCAGACGGTTCCTGCGGCGCCGGGCCCAACGGCGCGAGGAGAGGCGGCTGGGGTCCCGGGCGGGGAAGCCGCCGGGGTGACCGCCAGCTTGTCCCGACCCTGAGGACCGGGACCGTCCTGCTGATGCCGGTGGCCCGATAAAGTCCCTGGCGTGACTCCGCTCCCCCGCCTGAGGTGGGGGTCTTCCAGCCCAAAGGCTGCGGTCCAGCCCTAACCGGTCCATTTCGGGACACAGCGAAAATACCATCCGCTAGGAGACTGATGGCACGGATTGCGGTGATCGGCGCCGGCATGGGCGCGATGGCGGCCGCTGCCCGGCTGGCCGTCGCGGGCCACCGGGTGGCGGTGTACGAACGTGGGGAGACGTACGGCGGAGCTGTGCGCCGCTTCGAGCGCGACGGGTTCTCGTTCGACACGGGTCCCGGGCTGCTCACTCTGCCCGCTGTCTACCGCGACCTGTTCCTCAAGACCGGAAAGCGGCCTCTGGAGGAGTGCGTCGACCTGGTCCAGGTCGACCCGTCCTCACGGCACGTCTTCCCGGACGGCACGGAGGTCGCCCTGCCGAACGCGTCCCGCGCGGGCGTCGTCCAGGCCCTGGAGGCGGCTCTCGGGGCCGGGGCGGGCGACCGCTGGGGCGACTTCCTGGTCAGGGCGCGCGAGGCCTGGGACCGCACACGCAGACCGCTCCTGGAGGAGCCTCTGTGGACCGACTGGCAGGTGCTGGCCGAGCGTGAGCCCTATCCGGCGGTCCCCCACAAGCGGCTGCTGCGCACCCGCCGGGCCGGCACGCTCGCCGAGGTCGCCGCCTGGGAACTGCGTGACCCGCGCCTGACCGCCCTCCTGGAGAGTCACGCCCTGGCGTACGGCCTCGACCCCCGGGACGCTCCGGCGAGCGCGGCCGTGCTGCCGTACATGGAGCACGCCTTCGGTACCTGGTATGTCCGTGGCGGCCTCCGGGAGTTGGCGCGAGCGGTGTACGAGCGGTGCGTGGCCCGGCGGGTCGAGTTCGTCTTCGGCGCCGAGGTCACGCGCATCGTCGAGAAGGACGGCCGGACGGCGGGGGTGGAGCTGGCCGGGGGCACCTCCCAGGCTTCCGGCTCCGGGGGAGGGACGGTGGCGGAGGCCGACCATGTCGTGGCGGGGCTGGATCCCGTACGGCTGAAGGGGCTGGCGGAGCACCCGCTCGACGGGGACGGTGACGTGTTTCCCGACGCGTCGACGCCGTCACCGGGCCGGTTCACCGTGCTGCTGGCCCTGCGCGGAGCCCGTGAGGCGGGCGCCGCGCATCGCACGGTCGTGCACACGCCGGACCGCGAGGCCGAGTTGGACTGGGTGAGCGGGGAAGGAGCCGGCCCTGTGCACCCCACGGTGACCGTGCTGCGGCCGGACGACCCCGCGCTGCGGCCCGACGAGGAGCACGAGTCCGTGGTTCTGACGGCGGTGGCACCGCCCAAGGGCGACTGGGCGGTCGACGGCTCGGCGGAACGCTTCGCGGAACTGCTGATCGGTGCGGCCGGGACAGCTGTCCCCGGACTGCGGGAGCGGCTCCTGTGGCAGGAGACACGGACGCCCGGCCACGCCGGGGACGAGACGGGCGCCTTCTGCGGTGGCGTCCCGGCGCCCTCGCTCGCGGGCGGGGAGGGCAACTTCCTCCATCCCGCCAACAGCACCCGGCTGCCTGGGCTCTACCGCGTGGGCGGCTGGTCCCACCCGGGGGGCGGGCTTCCGCACGCGGGCATGTCGGGTGCCCTGGTGGCGGGGCTGATCGTGGAGGGCCCGGGCTTCCGGGGCTCACAGTGAACCCCGGACACCCGGGCCGGAAGCAGGGCCCATGAAGCGGTACTAGAAGCGGTACTGCTGCTCGTCGTACCCGTTCCCGTACCCGTTCCCGTTCCCGTTCCCGTTCCCGTTCGCCTGCCCGTTGCCGTTCGCCTGCCCGTTGCCCTGATCGTTGCCGTTGTCCTGGTAGGGATACTGCTGCTCCGGCGGGAGTTCACCGCCGAACAGCGGGTCGTCGGTGTTCCGCTGCTGCGGGACCCAGACACCGCTCGCCGGGGTCTCGTAGCCACCGGCGCCGTACTGCTCCTGGTCGTAGCCCTGCTGGCCGTACTGCTGCTGGTCGTAGCCGGAGTCGTACGAGGTGCCGCCGTAGCCCTGCCCGATGTACGGGTCGGAGTAGGCGGCGTACTGCTGCTGGCCCGAGGCGTCGTAGCCGTACTGCTGCTGGTCGTAGCCCGTGTAGCCGTCGTATCCGTAGGTCTGGTCGGGACCCTGGGCCGCCGTCGCGTACGACTGGTCCTGGCCCGCGCCCGCGTAGGACTGGTCCTGACCGGCGCCCGCGTAAGGCTGGTCCTGGCCGGCCGCCTCCGCGTACGCGGCGTCGCTGTATATGCCGTACGAGCCTGTGTCGTCGGGGAGGGGCTGCGGCTCGTAGACGGCCGCGCTCTCCGCCGCCGTGGGCCGGACGGAGCGGGCCGGAGTGAAGACGTCGTCCCGGTCGTATTCGCGGTCGAAGTCGTCGCCCTGCCGGTACGTTCCGGCACCGGTGTCGTAGGCGTCGCTGCCGGCACCGTCGGCAGAGTTGTTACCGGGTCCTCCGTACGCGCCCTCGGGCGTCTCCAGGTCGGAGACCTCCAGCGTCGGGTCCTGGTGTTCCGCCTCGCCGCGGCGGCCCTTCTTGCCGAGGCCCGCGAGGAAGCCCGAGCGGCCTGCGACCGCCCAGCCGGCCGAGAAGCCGCTGCGGAACGAGAGTGTGACGTATGTCTGCCCGACCGCGAAGGCCGCGGCGCCCAGGCCGATGACCACCACCGACGGGATGAGCACGCCGAGGACCACGCCGAGGAAGCCGCCGAAGGCCAGCAGCCGCCAGCGCAGCCGCGCCTTGTACTGCAGCAGAACCTCTCCGAGTAGCCACAGCGCGACGATGCCAAACGCGATGTAGAGGACCGTCCAGCCCATGTACGCCCCTCTCCCAGTGGCCGCTACGCAGTGTGTCGTACGCCCGTGCGGCCGGTCTAGGCCCGCTGTGGGTGGTGCAGACCCAGGTTCTCGTAGATTTCCAGCGACGCCGTGGAGTTGTTCAGCGTAATGAAGTGCAGTCCGGGGATTCCCTCGGCCAGCAGTCGCGCGCAGAACTCCGTGGCGAACTCGATGCCAATGGAGCGTACAGCCGCCGCGTCGTCTTTGGCTGTGAGGATCCGCTCTTTCAGGGCGGAGGGGATGGCCGCGTTACTGAGCTGCGGCAACCGCTCCAGCATCCGCACGCTGGTCACGGGCATGACCTCGGGGATGACCGGCGTAGGGCAGCCCGCCGCCGCGACCGCGTCCCGCAGCCGCAGATACGACTCCGGGTGGAAGAACATCTGCGTGATCGCGTAGTCGGCGCCGGCGCGGCACTTGTCGACGAAGTGCGTGACGTCCGCGTCCCAGTCCGGGGAGCGCGGGTGCGTCTCGGGGAAGGCCGCGACACCTACGCAGAAGTCACCCGACTCCTTGATGAGACGCACGAGTTCGGCGGCGTACGTCAGACCGCTCGGGTGCGGTACCCACTCGGCCATCGGATCGCCGGGCGGGTCGCCGCGCACGGCCAGGATGTTGCGGATGCCCGCGTCGGCGTACTGGCCGATGATGTTGCGCAGTTCGGCGATGGAGTGGTTGACCGCAGTGAGGTGGGCGACCGGGGTGAGCGTCGTGTCGGAGACGATCTGCTGGGTCTCCTTGACCGTGCCCGCCCGGGTCGACCCGCCGGCGCCGTACGTCACGGACACGAAGTCCGGCGCGACCGCCTCGACCCTCCTGAGCGCGTTCCACAGGTTCCGCTCGCCCTTGGGAGTCTTCGGCGCCGAGAACTCGAAGGAGTACGTGGTCTTGCCGGACGCGAGCATGTCACGCACAGTCCGTGCGCGGTCAGTCCTGGTGGACGCGGTTCCGAAAGCCATACCCGCAGGTTAGCCAGGGGGCGTCGGTCCCCCAACCGGATGGCGGAAATTTGCCCGGATTGTCGACTTGTTGTCCACGCCTCGGACACCTGGAGCTCAGGGATCTCCCGTCACCCGGTCACAGGGAACGCAGCCGCTTGGCGAACTCCGTCGCCGCCGCGCCCGGGTCGCCCGCCTCCGTGATCGCCCGTACGACCACGACCCGGCGGGCGCCGGCCGCCAGCACCTCGTCCAGGTTGCCGAGGTCTACACCGCCGATGGCGAACCAGGGGCGCTCGGTGGCGAGCCCGGCCGTGTACCGGACCAGGTCGAGGCCGGGGGCGTGGCGGCCCGGCTTGGTCGGGGTCGGCCAGCAGGGGCCGGTGCAGAAGTAGTCCACGCCCTCCTGGACGGCGGCTGCCGCGGCCTCGGACTCGGCGTGGGTGGAGCGGCCCATGAGTACGTCCGGGCCGAGGACCGCGCGGGCCGCCGGGACGGGCAGGTCGCCCTGGCCGAGATGCAGCACGTCGGCACGGGCGGCGTGGGCGACGTCCGCGCGGTCGTTCACCGCGAGGAGCTTGCCGTGCCGGGCGCAGGCGTCGGCGAAGACCTGGAGGTGGTCCAGTTCCTCGGCTGCCTCCATGCCCTTGTCCCGGAGTTGCACGATGTCGACCCCGCCGGCCAGCACGGTGTCCAGGAACTCGGCGAGGTCGCCCTGTCGTCGGCGGGCGTCCGTGCAGAGGTAGACCCGGGCGTCGGCGAGCCGGGCGCGGGCTGCGCCGGCGCCTGCGGTCTCCCCGGGCACTATCTCGGTCGTCTCGGGCATACGTGGGTCCCCCCATGGGCGCGCCCCGGGGTGTCTCCCCCGGGCGCGCCCCTGTGTGGCGGTGTGCGGCCCGCGAACCGCACGCCGAACGGCTTGTCGGATCAGACGGCGAGCGCCTGGGCGCGGCGCTTCACCTCCGTGCCGCGATTCTCGCTGAGGGCCTGCGCGGGGGTGCCGGGCAGGCTCGGGTCGGGAGTGAAGAGCCACTCCAGCATCTCTTCGTCGGAGTAGCCGTCGTCCCTCAGGAGCGTCAAGGTGCCGGTGAGGCCCTTGACGACCTTCTGCTCGACCCCGTCGATAAAGGCGGCGGGGACGTGCAGCGCACGGTTCTCACCACGGCGTACGGCGATCAGCTGGCCTTCCCTGACCAGCTGCCGGACGCGTGTCACCTCGACATCGAGCACTTCGGCGATGTCGGGGAGGGTGAGCCAGGCGGGGACGAGAGCATCGATCTTTGCGTCAATCTCGGTCACGGGACAAGCGTGCCATCCCGCACTGACAGTCGGAAGCCGGGCCCCTCCGACCTGCGCCGTCACAGTGGCGTCGAGGCCGCGTCGAGCCGGGCCGCGCTAGGCCGTGGCCGCTTTCAGGGGCCGGGACGGGTCCGTCAGCGCCCTGGCGTCCATCAGGGTTCCCGCCTCGACCAGGCGGCGCCCCTGGGCCAGGTCGCGGGGGCGGCCCACGGCCAGCAGGGCGACCAGGCGGCCCTCCCGCAGCCAGCAGACCGTCCAGGCGGGGCCCGACGGGTCGCCGCGCCACAGGGTGGTGTCGGCGACCCCGTGGTGGCCGATGTACTGGACGAAGCGGCCGAACTGCTCCGACCAGAAGTACGGGACCGGGTCGTAGACCGCCGGGGACTCCCCGACGATGTTCGCGGCGACCGTACGGGGTCCCTGGAGGGCGTTGTCCCAGTGGTGGACCAGAAGGCGCCGGCCATACCTTCCCGAAGGGAAGGAGGCGCAGTCGCCGACCGCGTAGACGTCCGCAGCGGAGGTGCGCAGGTGGTCGTCGGCGACGACCTCCCGGTGGTCACCCAGGGCGATCCCCGAGCCCGAGAGCCAGGCCGTGGCCGGGCGGGCCCCGATGCCGACGACGACGGCGCCCGCGGGCAGCCGCGAGCCGTCGTCGAGCACCACCGCGCCGGGCTCGACGCGTGCCACGCGCGCGTGGGTGCGCAAAGTGGCGCCGCTGCCGGCGTACCAGGCGGCCATCGGCGCGGCCACATCGGCGGGCAGGGCGCCCGCGAGAGGCCGGTCGGCGGCCTCCACGACGGTGACCGCACAGCCGGCCTCGCGCGCGGCGGTGGCGAACTCGGCGCCGATCCAGCCGGCCCCGACGACCACGATGTCGTGCTGGCGTGCCAGCACGGGCCGCAGCCGCTCGGCGTCGTCGAGGGTGCGCAACAGATGCACACCGGGTACGCCCTCGGTGCCCGGCAGGCGGATCGGTTCGGCACCGGTCGCGAGGACCAGGACGTCGTACGGGACGGGCCCCTCGGCGGTGCCCAGCTCGTGCCGGCCGGTGTCGACGCCCAGCACCTCGCGCCCGAGCTGCACCTCGATGCCGAGGGCCTCGAAGTCGACGTCGAAGGCGGAGTCCTCCGCCTTGCCGAGCAGAACGGCCTTGGACAGCGGCGGACGGTCGTACGGCTGATGGGGTTCGGCGCCGATCAGTGTGACGGAACCGGTGAAACCCTGCTCCCGGAGGGCGACCGCGGTCTGTACCCCGGCCATGCCCGCGCCCACGACGACCGCGCGCCGGGGCTGCGACAGCCCCTGCGCGCCCTGTGCCTGCGTCTGCTCACTCACCCGATCACCATAGACAACTGACAGATTGTCAGTCAGTGGGCGCGGTCCGTGATCTCCTCCACATCCGCCGGCTCGACCTGTGCGACCTGCTCGACCAGGCTCGTCCCGCTGCCCGGCTGCGACTCCCACTCCCAGGTCTCCGCCAACCGCAGCCGCCCGTCCGGCAGTTCGGTCACCTCGGACACACAGTGGCCCGCGGACGTCGTGCCGTCGTGCTTCAGCTGCACGTACCGGAAGTCGAGACGGTCACCTTCCCGCGTACCCACGAGACGGCCGCGTACGACGTCGCCGCCCGCGTACTCCGCCCAGATCTCGCCGTCCTTCTCGTGGTACGCGAACCTGGTGCGCGTCCCCACCTGGCCTGGGGCCTGGTCAGCGACCGGGGCGAGGACGAGACCGTCGAGCGAGCGGGGCATGGGCGAAGGCTCCCTTACATGCGGGTTGCTCTGCGAGCTAGGCTGACCAGCGTAAGCACGCGGGAGCCCGGACGCACCGGGCTGAGAGGGAGGCTGGCGGCCTCCGACCGTACGAACCTGATCCGGGTCATGCCGGCGAAGGGAGGGGCTGGACGCCCATGTCGCGTACGCACACGTCGGACGTCGTTGTCGTCGGAGGCGGGATCATCGGGCTCGTGACGGCCTGGCGGGCCGCACAGCGGGGGTTGGCCACGACCGTCGTGGATCCCGCGCCGGGCGGCGGGGCCGCACAGGTTGCCGCCGGGATGCTGGCCGCCGTCACGGAGCTGCACCACGGGGAGCAGACCCTGCTGGGGCTGAACCTGGAATCGGCCCGCCGCTACCCGGACTTCGTGGCCGAACTCACCGAACTGACCGGCCACGACCTCGGCTACCGCCGCTGCGGCACACTCGCCGTCGCGCTCGACGCCGACGATCGCGCCGAGCTGCGCGAACTGCACGCCCTGCAACAGCGATCGGGCCTGGAATCGGAGTGGCTGTCGGGGCGCGAATGCCGGCGCCTGGAACCGATGCTCGCGCCGGGCGTGCGCGGGGGGCTGCGGGTGGACGGCGACCACCAGATCGATCCGCGGCGGCTCGCCGGGGCGCTGGTGGCCGCGTGCGAGCGGGCCGGGACGGTGCTGCGCCGGACGTGGGCCGAGCGGCTCGTCGTACGGCGTGGGCGGGCCGTGGCGGTCACGGACTCGGAGGGCGACGAACTGGCCGCCGGGTCGATCGTGCTGGCCGGCGGCAGTCTCAGCGGGCGGCTCGCGGGCGTCCCCGAGGCCGTGCTGCCGCCCGTACGGCCAGTGAAGGGCCAGGTGCTGCGGCTGACCGTGCCGAAACGGTACGCGCCGTTCCTGAGCCGGACCGTGCGGGCCGTGGTGCGCGGCAGCCAGGTCTATCTGGTGCCGCGCGCGAACGGTGAGCTGGTCGTGGGTGCCACGAGTGAGGAGTTGGGCTGGGACACGACGGTCACGGCGGGCGGCGTGTACGAGTTGCTGCGCGACGCCCACGAGCTCGTCCCCGGGATCACCGAACTGCCGCTCACGGAGACCCGGGCGGGGCTGCGGCCCGGGTCTCCCGACAACGCGCCACTGCTCGGCCCGACCGGGCTGGAGGGGCTGCTGCTGGCCACGGGCCACTACCGCAACGGTGTGCTGCTGACCCCGGTCACGGGTGACGTGCTGGCGCACACGCTGGCCACCGGTGAACTGCCGGACGAGGCCCGGGCCTTCACCCCCCGGCGGTTCGACCCCGTGCGCATGGAGCAGTTCGTATGAGCCGTCACGTGAACATCCTGGTCAACGGCCGGCAGCGTGCGGTCTCCCCGGGTACCGCGCTCGACGCTCTGGTGAAGTCCCTCACCTCGGCACCCTCCGGTGTGGCCGCCGCACTCAACGAAACCGTCGTCCCGCGCGCGCGTTGGTCGTCGACCCCCCTCTCCGAGGGAGACCGCGTCGAAGTCCTCACCGCCGTCCAAGGAGGCTGAGCCATGGCCGACGATCCCTTTGTCCTCGGTGGTACGACCTTCACGTCCCGGCTGATCATGGGTACGGGGGGTGCGCCCAGCCTCGACGTGCTGGAACGGGCGCTGGTGGCCTCCGGCACGGAGCTGACGACGGTCGCGATGCGGCGCGTCGATCCCTCGGTACACGGGTCGGTGCTGTCGGTGCTGGAGCGGCTCGGTATCCGGGTGCTGCCCAACACCGCGGGGTGCTTCACCGCCGGGGAGGCCGTGCTGACGGCCCGGCTGGCCCGGGAGGCGCTCGGTACGGACGTGGTGAAGCTGGAGGTCATCGCCGACGAGCGGACCCTGCTGCCGGATCCGATCGAGTTGCTGGACGCGGCGGAGGTGCTGGTGGAGGACGGGTTCACGGTGCTGCCGTACACCAGCGACGATCCGGTCCTCGCGCGGAAGCTGGAGGACGTCGGGTGCGCCGCGATCATGCCGCTCGGGTCGCCCATCGGGTCGGGGCTGGGGATTCGCAACCCGCACAACTTCCAGCTGATCGTGGAGCACGCGCGTGTGCCGGTGATTCTGGACGCGGGGGCGGGGACGGCGTCGGATGCGGCGCTGGCGATGGAACTGGGGTGTGCGGGGGTGATGCTGGCGTCGGCGGTGACCCGGGCCCAGGAGCCCGTGCTGATGGCGGAGGGGATGCGGTACGCGGTTTCGGCGGGGCGGTTGGCCTACCGGGCCGGGCGGATTCCCCGGCGGCACCTCGCTTCGGCCTCGTCTCCTGTCGCCGGGGTCGCCCGGTTGGATCCTGAGCGGCCTGCTTTTCAGGCGCCCTGAAGGCGCCTGGCCTCTGGTCTCGCACCCGCGCACCACTCGTTGCCGGTCCGTTTACCAGCGGAGCTCTCCTGTGGGGCTTTCTCACCATCGGCGCTTGTCCGTTGCGATCTGCGTCACAGGTCGGCTGCAGTACCGCTGCTTTCCTGTGCTTTCCTGGCCGAAACCGCGGCCTTGTCAGCGGCGGCTCGTACACTCACCTGCGTGGATACGACCCTTCAGGACCCTCTCGTCGGGCAGGTGCTCGACGGCCGCTATCGCGTGGACGCACGGATCGCGGTCGGCGGGATGGCAACGGTCTACCGGGCCGTGGACACCCGTCTCGACCGCGTGCTCGCCCTCAAGGTGATGCATCCCTCGCTCGCGTCCGACGGCTCCTTCGTCGAGCGGTTCATCCGGGAGGCGAAGTCCGTGGCCCGGCTCGCGCACCCCAACGTCGTACAGGTCTTCGATCAGGGCGCCGACGGGTCGTACGTCTATCTCGCCATGGAGTACATCGCCGGCTGCACCCTGCGTGACGTGCTGCGTGAGCGCGGCGCGCTGCAGCCGAGGGCCGCGCTCGACATCCTGGAGCCGGTGCTCGCCGCGCTCGGCGCCGCACACCGGGCCGGGTTCGTCCACCGGGACATGAAGCCCGAGAACGTGCTGATAGGGGACGACGGGCGGGTCAAGGTCGCCGACTTCGGGCTCGTGCGGGCCGTGGACACGGTCACCAACACGACCGGCTCCGTCCTCGGCACCGTCTCCTACCTCGCGCCCGAGCAGATCGAGAGCGGCACCGCCGACCCCCGGGTCGACGTGTACGCCTGCGGCATCGTCCTCTACGAGATGCTGACCGGCGACCAGCCGCACTACGGCGACTCCCCCGCGCTGGTGCTCTACAAGCACCTGCACGAGGACGTGCCGCCGCCGTCGGCCCTCGTACCGGGCCTGGCCTTCGAACTGGACGCGCTGGTCGCCTCCGCCACCGCGCGCAACGCCGGCATCCGCCCGTACGACGCCGTGTCGCTGCTCTCGCAGGTCCTGGAGACGCGCGGCTCGCTCGACGCCGAGCAGCTGGACGCCGTACCGCCGCAGGCCGTCGCGTCGGGGCACGACAACGCCGAGGACCTGACCAGCGTCATCCCGCGCGCGCTGTCGGTGCCACGGCCCCTGCCCGTCAACGAGGACGAACCCCCGCTCGACGAGCGGCAGTCCAACCGGACCGACCGAACCAGTCAGACGAGCCGGCTGGGGGCCGTCGCTCTCCCTGAGGCCGCCCCGCCCTCCCGGCGGGCCGCGCGGAGCCCGAAACGGCGTGCGCCGTTCGCCATCCTGGTCGCCGCGCTGCTCGTCCTCGGTGTGGGGACGGGCGTCTGGTACATCAACTCCGGGCAGTTCACTCAGGTCCCGGCGGTGCTGTCACAGACCGAGGCACAGGCCAAGGCCCGGCTGGCGGACGCAGGGCTCGACGTCAAGGTCGAGGACGCCTACAGCGACACGGTGGAACGCGGCACCGTCATCAGCACGGACCCCGAGGTCGGCGCGCGCATACGGGCCAACGACTCCGTGACGCTCACCATCTCCAAGGGCCCGGAGACCGTGCCGGTGCCCCAGCTCGCGGGCTACCGCCTCGACAAGGCCAGGGCGCTGCTGAAGCAGAGCGGTCTGGAGCCGGGAATGGTCACCCGGGAGTTCAGCGACGAGGTGCCCCGCGGTTCCGTGATCAACACGAGCCCGGTCCCCGGCACCGAGCGGCGCGCGGGTTCCGCGGTCGCGCTCGTCGTCAGCAAGGGCAGCCCTGTCGAGGTCTCCGACGTCACCGGCGCGAGCCTCGCCGACGCGCAGGCCGAGCTGGAAGAGGCCGGGCTGAGGGTGAAGGTCGCCACCGGGACCGTCAACTCGGACGAGTTCGAGCAGGGGCAGGTCGCCGTCCAGTCACCGGAAGGCGGCAGTGACGCCGAGCAGGGCGACACGGTCACGCTGACGATCTCCAAGGGCCCCGAGATGATCGAGGTTCCGGATGTCGTGGGCGACAGCGTCGACGAGGCGAAGGCGGCTCTGGAGGGGGCCGGGTTCACGGTCGACGAGGACCGGGGGCTGCTCGGGCTCTTCGGCGACACCGTGAGGAAGCAGTCCGTGGACGGCGGCGGCACCGCCGCAAAGGGGTCGACCATCACCATCACGATCCGCTGACCCGGGCGGACTGTCGCCGGCATCGGTTTCGGCATCGGCATCCGCCGACGGGGGGGCGCTCCACCGCGTGACACCCTGAAAGGGTGACCAGCAAGCAGCTCCGCAACCCCGTCGGCGGCCATGTTCCCGTGGCCGGCGGTCTTCACTCCGTCGGCCTGTCCTACGCCCGCGACCTCCTGGCCGAGACCGTGCAGGTCTTCGTCGCCAACCCGCGCGGCTGGGCGACGCCCGTCGGCAACCCCCGCCAGGACGAGGAGTTCCGCGCGGCCTGCGCCGACGGCGCGATCCCGGCGTACGTCCATGCCCCGTACCTGATCAACTTCGGCTCGCACACCGGGGCGACCGTCGAGCGGTCGGTGGAGTCGCTGCGGCACTCACTGCGGCGCGGGCGTGAGATCGGCGCGCTGGGCGTGGTGGTGCACACCGGGAGCGCGACCGGCGGGCGGGACCGGTCCGTGGCCCTCAGGCAGGTACGGGAGAATCTGCTGCCGCTGCTCGACGAGCTCACCCACGACGACGACCCGTGGCTGCTCCTGGAGTCGACCGCCGGGCAGGGCTCCTCCCTCTGCTCGCGCACCTGGGACTTCGGGCCGTACTTCGAGGCGCTCGACGCCCATCCGAAGCTCGGCGTCTGTCTCGACACCTGCCACATCTTCGCCGCCGGGCACGATCTGACCGGGCCCAGCGGTATGCACCAGACCCTCGATCTGCTCGTCGGCACGGTCGGCGAGGGACGGCTGAGGCTGATCCACGCCAACGACTCCAAGGACGTGGTCGGCGCGCACAAGGACCGGCACGAGAACATCGGTGCGGGTCACATCGGCGAGGACCCGTTCCGCGCGCTGATGACACACCCCGCGACCGAGGGCGTACCGCTGATCATCGAGACGCCCGGCGGGAAGGAGGGGCACGCGGCGGACGTGGAGCGGCTGAAGAAGCTCCGGGACGGGTAACGGATCAGGGAGACCCAATATACCCCCAGGGGGTATATTGCTCGTGAGTGCGGGAAACCGTGACACCGGGAGTACCCATGGAGCACGCGACACACGCACACGAGCCCACACGCCATCGCCGTCCAGGCCACCCTCCAACCTCACCGGATGCGCCATCGGCGAGGAACGGCAGGCGATCGGCACCGCACTCGGCCGGGGCGACATACCTACGCCGACCCTGGCGATCACACTCGCCTTCTTCTTCGGCTACGCGTTCACTCTGCGCGGCGTCCAGTGAAGGCCGGTGTCGGCCTGAAGGCCGCGATCCGGGTCGCGCTCGCCGCCGACACCCTCTCCGTCGCCGTGATGGAGCTGATCGACAACGGCGTGATCCTCTTCTGGCCGGGAGCGATGGACGCCGAGCTGACGGACGCGAGCTTCCGGTGGGTGCCGGCCATCGCGCGCACCGCCGCCTTCGTGATCACTGCGCCGGTCGACAAGTGGACGACCGGCTGCGGAGAGGGCCACGCGGTGGTGCACCACTACCGCCACCGGCCCCGCCCCCGAGCTCAGATCTCGGGGCCGTCCCCGGGCTCCTCCTGGTACGAGTAGCGCTGTTCGCGCCATGGATCGCCGACGTTGTGATAGCCGCGTTCCTCCCAGAAACCGCGGCGGTCGGCGGTCATGTACTCGATCCCGCGCACCCACTTGGGGCCCTTCCAGGCGTACAGATGGGGTACCACCAGCCGGAGCGGGAAGCCGTGTTCCGCGGTGAGGAGTTCGCCGTCCTTGTGGGTGGCGAAAATCGCGCCGTCGGACGCGAAATCAGCCAGTCGGAGATTCGAACTGAAGCCGTATTCCGCCCAGACCATGACGTGTGTGACCTCGGGAGCCGGTGGCGCGGCCGCGAGGATGGTACGCGCCGGAATTCCGCCCCACTCGGCGCCCAGCATGCTGAACTTCGTGACGCAGTGCAGGTCGGCCACGACCGAGGCGTACGGCAGGGCCGTGAACTCGTCGTGATTCCAGCAGTGCTTCTCGCTGTCGGCGGTGGCGCCGAAAACCCTGAACTCCCAGCGCTCGGGGCGGAATTTGGGAACCGGCCCGTAATGGGTGACCGGCCAGCCTCGCTGTACTCGCTGCCCCGGCGGCAACTCGGGCTGCGCCGCGCCCCCTGAACCGCGCTCTCCCGATTCACGTTCCACCGGCTGACCCATGACTCCATCCTGACAGACCACGGAGAGTGCGCATGACCAGGCCTGTCCACATTCCATCAAGTCCGGATAACTTGGACTAAGCATGTCCTTACTTACTAAGTGCGCACTTACTGGACGATCTTCGGTGGCGGTGAAATCATGCGGCGGCAACCTCCCCTGTCCCCCGCTTGGAAGGAGCCTCTGCGATGCAGGGCGACCCCGAGGTCATCGAATTTCTCAACGAGCAGCTGACCGCCGAACTCACGGCGATCAACCAGTACTTCCTGCACGCGAAAATGCAGGAGAACTTCGGCTGGACGAAGCTCGCGAAGTACACGATGCACGAATCGATCGACGAGATGAAGCACGCGGAGGTGCTCACCGACCGGATCCTGTTCCTGGACGGTCTGCCGAACTACCAGCGGCTCTTCCATGTGCGGGTGGGACAGACCCTCACCGAGATGTTCCAGGCGGACCGGCAGGTCGAGGTCGAGGCGATCGACCGCCTCAAGCGCGGTATCGAGGTCATGCGCGGCAAGGGCGACATCACGTCCGCGAACATCTTCGAGTCCATCCTCAAGGACGAGGAGCACCACATCGACTATCTGGACACCCAGCTGGAACTGGTGGAGAAGCTCGGCGAGGCGCTCTACATCGCACAGCTCATCGAGCAGCCGGAGAGCTGACAGCCGATCTCCAGGGCTCAGGCGGCCTCGTCCAGCTGTTCGGCCAGGACCGGCTGGCCCTCGTCGACGAGCCCACGGGTCGGACAGGCCCCCCTGCCCAGCAGCGCCTGGATGCGCCGTACGCACGAACCGCAGTCCGTGCCCGCCTTGCAGGCCGACGCGATCTGCCGGGGAGTGCAGGCGCCGTCCGCCGCGTGCTTCTTCACCTGCGACTCGGTCACTCCGAAGCAGTTGCAGACGTACACGCGGGTCACCTCCCGACGGGATCCAAAGGTCGTGCCGTACCGAGACCAAGGATGTCCGTTTGGCCGGTGAGGCATACCTAACCTTACCCGGCTCGCAGGTGTCCGAAAAGTAGTGTGGGGCGCGGATCGTATGTGATCCGCGCCCCACGCACGCGCCTGTAACAGGCGGAACAACTGGTGATCTGCTACTGGTCCCGGTACATCTCCGCGACCAGGAACGCCAGGTCGAGCGACTGGCTGCGGTTCAGACGGGGGTCGCAGGCCGTCTCGTAGCGGTGGTGCAGGTCGTCGACGAAGATCTCGTCGCCGCCGCCCACGCACTCGGTGACGTCGTCGCCCGTCAGCTCCACATGGATACCGCCGGGGTGCGTACCCAGCTCCTTGTGGACCTCGAAGAAGCCCTTGACCTCGTCGAGCACATCGTCGAAGCGGCGGGTCTTGTGACCGGAGGCCGCCTCGAACGTGTTGCCGTGCATCGGGTCGGTCACCCAGGCCACCGTCGCGCCCGACGCCGTGACCTTCTCGACCAGCTCGGGCAGCTTGTCCCGGACCTTGTCGGCGCCCATGCGGACGATGAAGGTCAGCCGGCCCGGCTCACGGTCCGGGTCGAGGCGCTCGATGTACTGGAGCGCCTCCTCGGCCGTCGTCGTCGGGCCGAGCTTGATGCCGATCGGGTTGCGGACCTGGGAGGCGAACTCGATGTGCGCGCCGTCCAGCTGCCGGGTGCGCTCACCGATCCACACCATGTGCGCCGAGACGTCGTACAGCCGCCCGGTGCGGGAGTCGACGCGGGTCAGCGCCGACTCGTAGTCCAGCAGCAGCGCCTCGTGCGAGGAGTAGAACTCGACCGTCTGGAACTCGGCCGGGTCCGTCCCGCAGGCACGCATGAAGTTCAGCGCGTTGTCGATCTCGCGGGCCAGCTGCTCGTACCGCTGGCCGGACGGGGACGACTTCACGAAGTCCTGGTTCCAGGCGTGCACCTGGCGCAGGTCGGCGTAACCGCCGGTGGTGAAGGCGCGCACCAGGTTGAGCGTGGAGGCGGACGCGTTGTACATCCGCTTCAGGCGCTCGGGGTCCGGGATGCGGGACGCCTCGTCGAAGTCGAAGCCGTTGACCGAGTCACCGCGGTACGTCGGCAGGGTCACACCGCCGCGGGTCTCGGTGCCCTTGGAGCGCGGCTTGGAGTACTGGCCGGCGATCCGGCCGACCTTCACGACCGGCACGGAGGCCGCGTAGGTGAGGACGGCGCCCATCTGGAGGAGGGTCTTCAGCTTGGCGCGGATGTGCTCGGCACCGACGGCATCGAAGGACTCGGCGCAGTCGCCGCCCTGGAGGAGGAACGCCTCTCCCTTGGCGACGGCCGCCATCCGGGCGCGCAGCTGGTCGCACTCGCCCGCGAAGACGAGCGGCGGATACGACTCCAGCTCCGCAACAACTGCGCGCAGAGCCTCGGTGTCGGGGTACTCGGGCTGCTGCGCCGCGGGCAGGTCTCGCCAGGTGTTGCCAGCGCTCGCGCTGGTCTTAGCGTTCACGGTCACGGCCCCAACATTACGGGGTCATGTCGGGCGTCCATCCGCCTGCTCATCAAGTGAGACGGGGTTCGCTCGTTCGGTCCGGTGAACGGGGCCACCGGACCGTGGGTCGGTTCGGCTTCTGCCCGTGTCCTGTGGTGTATGGTCCGTCGCATGTTCGCGCACTCGACCCAGAACCAGAACTGGTGGTGGCCCGCTCGCTCGGCGGCCCACTGACTGCGCGTACGCAATACTTCGCGAAGGCCGCCCGAGGGGCGGCCTTCGGTGTTTCCGCGGACTTCCGCGCCGGGCCGTTCCTCCCACTCGACTGACGATGGAAGAGGAACGATGCGACTCGACCGGCTCCTGCACGACAACCGCCCGTTCGCCCTGCTCCGCCGCCGCACTCCCGGCCGCGATCACGACGTGGTCGAACTCCTGCTCGGCCCGGTGACCACGTACGACCGGCTCGCCGACATCCCCGACGAGGGCCTCGCCCTGATCCCCTACCGCCAGATCCGCGAGCGCGGCTTCGACGTCCGCGACGACGGCACCCCGCTCGCGGTGCTCACTCCCGAGGAGAGGTACGAGCTTCCGCTGGCGGAGGCGCTGGCCCAGCTTCCCGCGCATGACGTGCGGGTCGAGGGCGGTGGCTTCGATGTGGAGGACGAGGAGTACGCGGACATCGTCGGGCGGGTGCTGCGGGAGGAGATCGGGCGGGGCGAGGGGGCGAACTTCGTCATCCGGCGGACGTACGAGGGTGAGATCCCCGGGTTCGGACGTGCCGACGCCCTCGCCCTGTTCCGGCGGCTGCTGGTCGGGGAGCGGGGCGCCTACTGGACGTTCGTCGTGCACACCGGGGAACGGACGCTCGTCGGCGCCAGTCCCGAAGTGCACGTCCGGATGTCCGGCGGGACCGTGGTCATGAACCCGATCAGCGGGACCTACCGTTATCCGGCCGAGGGGCCCACTCCCGAGCATCTGCTCGGTTTCCTCGCCGACGGCAAGGAGATCGAGGAACTGTCGATGGTCGTCGACGAGGAACTCAAGATGATGTGCACCGTCGGCGACATGGGCGGGGTCGTGATCGGGCCGCGGCTGAAGGAGATGGCATATCTCGCGCACACGGAGTACGAGTTGCGGGGGCGGTCCTCGCTGGATGTGCGGGAGGTGCTGAAGGAGACCATGTTCGCCGCGACGGTCACCGGGTCGCCGGTGCAGAACGCCTGCCGGGTGATCGAACGGCACGAGGTCGGTGGTCGCGGCTACTACGCGGGGGCGTTGGCGCTGGTCGGGCGAGATTCGGGCGGCGGGCCGGAAGGATCTGCGGGCGCCCAGACCCTCGACTCGCCGATCCTCATCCGGACCGCCGACATCGCGCCGGACGGACGGCTGCGGGTGCCGGTCGGCGCCACCCTCGTCCGTGGCTCGGACCCGGCGGGCGAGGTCGCCGAGACCCACGCCAAGGCGGCCGGGGTGCTGGCGGCGCTGGGAGTCGTGCCGGGGAGGGCCCCGGAGGCGGGGGTACGGCCGCGGCTCGCGGACGATCCGCGGGTGCGGGCGGCGCTGGACGGGCGGCGGGCCTCGCTGGCGCCGTTCTGGCTGCGGATGCGGGAAGCCACCCAAGAGGGAGCGGAGCCGGCCGGGCACGCGCTGGTCGTCGACGCCGAGGACACGTTCACGGCGATGCTCGCGCACGTCCTGCGGTCGGCGGGCCTGGAGGTGACCGTGCGGCGCTACGACGAACCGGGGCTGCGGGAGGCCGTCGCACGGCACGAGGGACCGTTGGTTCTCGGGCCCGGCCCCGGTGACCCGGGCGACCTGACCGACCCGAAGATGCGGTTCCTGCGCGAACTGACGGCCGAGGTCCTCCGCGACCACCGGCACGGCGTCCTCGGTGTCTGTCTCGGGAACGAGCTGATCGCGGCGGAGCTGGGGCTGGAGATCGTACGGAAGGAAGTGCCCTACCAGGGCGCGCAGACGGAGATCGATCTGTTCGGGCGGGCGGAGACCGTCGGCTTCTACAACAGCTTCGTGGCGCACTGCGACGACGAGGCGAGCAGGGAGCTGGCGGCGCATGAGATCGAGGTCAGCCGGAGCCCGAGCGGGGAGGTGCATGCGCTGCGGGGGCCCGGGTTCGCGTCGGTGCAGTTCCACCCGGAGTCGGTACTGACGCTTAACGGGGCGGTTGTCGTACGGGAGTTGATGGGGCGGCTGCGGGGTGCGGGCACCCCTGGGTGAGGCGGGTGGGCGCCCGGGCTCATCCCTGGGCGCCCCCGCGCGCGGTCAGCCGAAGAAGACGCCGGCCTCCTCGTACAGCCTCGGGTCGACCGTCTTGAGTTTCGCCGTGGCCTCCGCGATCGGGACGCGGACGATGTCCGTGCCGCGCAGGGCGACCATCTTGCCGAAGTCGCCGTCGCGGACCGCGTCGATGGCGTGCAGGCCGAAGCGGGTGGCGAGCCAGCGGTCGAAGGCGCTGGGGGTGCCGCCGCGCTGGATGTGGCCGAGCACCGTGGTGCGCGCCTCCTTGCCGGTCCGCTTCTCGATCTCCTTGGCCAGCCACTCGCCGACGCCGGACAGGCGCACATGCCCGAAGGAGTCGAGGGACTGGTCCTTCAGCACCATGTCACCGTCCTTGGGCATGGCGCCCTCCGCGACGACCACGATCGGGGCGTACGAGGCCCTGAAACGCGAGGTCACCCAGGCGCACACCTGCTCGGTGTCGAAGCGCTGTTCGGGGATGAGGATGACGTTGGCGCCGCCCGCCAGGCCGGAGTGGAGCGCGATCCAGCCGGCGTGGCGGCCCATCACCTCACAGACGAGGACGCGCATGTGCGACTCGGCGGTGGTGTGCAGGCGGTCGATCGCCTCCGTCGCGATGCCGACCGCGGTGTCGAAGCCGAAGGTGTAGTCGGTGGCGGACAGGTCGTTGTCGATCGTCTTCGGTACGGCGACGACCGGCACCCCGTACTCGTCGGTGAGGCGGGCCGCGACTCCGAGGGTGTCCTCGCCGCCGATCGCGATGAGCGCGTCGATCTCCTGCGCGGCGAGGTTCTCCCGGATGCGGGCGATGCCGTTCTCCTGCTTCAGCGGATTGGTGCGCGAGGAACCGAGGATGGTGCCGCCGCGCGGAAGGATGCCGCGCACGGCGGGGATGTCGAGGCGCACGCAGACGCCCTCCAGCGGACCTCGCCAGCCGTCCCGGAAGCCGACGAAGTCGTACTCGTACTCCTGTACGCCCTTGCGGACGATGGCCCGGATGACGGCGTTGAGCCCGGGGCAGTCGCCGCCTCCGGTCAGTACTCCGACGCGCATGGAAAGTCCCTTCGCCGCGGATACCCGATGCCTGCCGAAGGTCACGCTAATCGTGATGCAGGTCACTTCGGGATATGCGGGAAGAGCAATTCCCGTGAATTGTTCAGGAGTTGATCTCGGGGCGCCTCGGGGTACCCCGAGGTGCGAGGTACCGTGCGCCCTACTCGTCGTCGTCCAGGCCGCGCTGTATCGCGTACCGCACGAGTTCCACCCGGTTGTGCAGCTGCAGCTTGCCGAGGGTGTTCTGGACGTGGTTCTGGACCGTGCGGTGGGAGATCACCAGGCGTTCGGCGATCTGCTTGTAGCTGAGGCCCTTGGCCACCAGCCGCAGCACCTCCGTCTCGCGGTCGGTGAGCTGTGGGGCCTTGGGCTCGCCGGCGCCCGCGGCCGGCGCCGGTTCGGAGGCCAGACGGCGGTACTCACCGAGGACCAGACCGGCCAGGCCCGGGGTGAACACCGGGTCGCCGACCGCCGTACGGCGCACCGCGTCGAGGAGTTCCTCGGTCGAGGCCGACTTGAGCAGATAGCCGGTCGCGCCCGACTTCACCGCTTCCAGTACGTCGGCGTGCTCGCCGCTCGCCGAGAGGACCAGGACGCGCAGGGCGGGGTTGGATCCGACCAGTTCCTTGCAGACCTGGACGCCGGGTTTGGCGGGCAGGTTCAGGTCGAGCACGAGGACGTCCGGCGCCACGGCCCGGGCACGGCGCACGGCCTGCTCGCCGTCGCCCGCCGTGGCGACCACGTCCAGCCCGGCCTCGGCCAGATCGCGGGCGACCGCGTCGCGCCACATGGGGTGGTCGTCCACCACCATCACCCGGATCGGGCCCTGGCCCACTTCCCCGTTGCCGTTGCCACTCATGCCCTTGTCCTCGTTCGCGGTGTCCGTCATCGCCGCTCCGCCTTCCCCCGCGCCGGTCTGGTGTCCTTCGGTACCGTCAGTTCGACCTCCGTGCCCTGCCCCGGCACCGAGATCAGGTCGGCGTCGCCGCCGAGGTCGCGCAGCCGGCCGCGGATCGACTGGGCCACGCCGAGCCGCCCCTCGCCCTCGGCCTGCGCGAGCCGCCCCTCCGGGATGCCCGGCCCGTCGTCGCGCACGGTCACCACGACGGAGTCCGGCTCGTCCTCGACCAGGATCCAGGCCCGGGCCCCCTCTCCGGCATGCCTTCGTACGTTGTCCAGGGCGGCGCCGACCGCGGCGGCCAGCTCCTTCGCGGCGGCCCGGGCGAGCGGGACGGGGGCGCCGGGCTCGGAAAGGGTGATCGTCGAGGTGGCGTACGGGACAAGCAGGGTGCGCAGGTCCACCGGGTCCGGCGCATCCAGCTCGGACTCCCCCGCCGGGTGTACGGCGGTGCCCTGCGCCCCGTACTCCGCGTGCTCCGGCGCCCGTGACTCCGGTACGAGGCTTCCGGAGACCAGAGCGCGCAGCGCGACCTCCTGCTCTCCGGCCATCCGGCCCAGCTCCGCCGCCTCGCCGCCGAGCACGGCACCGCGCCGCTGCACCATCGCCAGTACCTGGAGGACGCTGTCGTGGATGTCCCGGGCCAGCCGTTCCCGTTCCCGGGTCGCGGCCTCGATCTCCAGGGCCCGGGCGAGGGTGCGCTCGGAGGCGCGGGCGACCTCGACGACGTACCCGATGGCGATGGAGGCGACCCACACCAGGATCACGTTGTGGACGGTGTCGCGGGCCGGGGTGCCGCGCTCGACCAGGTTCACTACGGCGACCAGCGTCGAGGCGAAGGCCGCCCAGCGCCAGCCGCCCTTGATCGCGAAGGCCAGGACGGATCCCGCGGTCCATATCGACGGCAGGGTCGGGCCGCCCGACTGGATGCGTTCGTGGGTGTCGGCGAGGGGCGTGAGGAGGATGCCCGTGAGGGCGATGGTGAGGTCGGCGGCGAGAAAGCGCTTGGTGCAGCTGGCCGCGTTCGCGACCCAGGGCAGGCTGGCCAGGGTCCAGACGAACAGGACGCAGTAGTAGGCGACGGCGACCCAGGGACGCTGGAACCCGTCGTAGGCGGTGGCGAAGAACCCCACCGCGTACAGCATGGTGAGCACCCGGTAGCCGGCCAGCGCACGCCAGAGCGGCTGCTCGACCGACATCCGCATGACCTTCGGACGCCCGCCCTTCTCGCGCCCGGATTTCTCCCGCCCGGACTTCCCGCGTACGGGCTTCTCACGTACGGCCATGTCCCCCACCACCCCCGAAACCCACCCCGTGATGCTGCTACTTCGCGCCCGGCCGTTCCTTCTCCCGCGCCTTCTGAGCCTGCTTCTCCGCTTGTTTCTCGGCCTTCGCCGCGTCCGCGATCTGGCGCTTGGCGGCCGAGGCGTAGATGTCCACGTACTCCTGGCCGGAGAGTTTCATGATTTCGTACATGACCTCGTCGGTCACGGCGCGGAGCACGAAGCGGTCGTGTTCCATGCCGTGGTACCGGCTGAAGTCGAGCGGCTTGCCTATGCGGATGCCCGGGCGCATCAGCTTGGGCATCACCTTGCCCGGCGGCTGGATCTTCTCGGTGTCGATCATCGCGACCGGGACGACCGGCGCCCCGGTGGCGAGCGCCACGCGCGCGAGGCCGCCGGGCTTGCCCCGGTAGAGGCGGCCGTCGGGCGATCGTGTGCCCTCCGGATAGATACCGAACAGCTCACCGCGCTCGATGACGTCGACACCGCTCCTGATCGCGGCCTCGCCCGCACCGCGCGCCCCGGAACGGTCCACCGGGAGCTGGCCGACACCCTTGAAGAAGGCGGCGGTCATCCGGCCCTTGAGGCCGGGCGTCGTGAAGTACTCGGCCTTCGCGATGAAGGTGACCTTGCGGTCGAGGACCGCGGGAAGGAAGAACGAGTCGGAGAAGGACAGATGGTTGCTCGCCAGGATCGCCGGTCCGTCGGCCGGAACGTTCTCCAGGCCTTCCACCCAGGGTCTGAAGGCGACCTTCAGTGGTACCCCGACGGAAACCTTCATCGCGCCGTACAACAACCGAGTGCCTCCTGTGTCTGTGGATCAGACCTTAACCCGCAGCACCGTCAAAGAACCCGACGGCCCTGGTCGGTGTCAGTGCGGTCGCGTACGGTGAAGTACGCCTCGAAGCCTCGGTGCTTCCTCGCGTGATCACCCGCCCCAGTCACCCACCCCATGAACAGGAGACCGATGGTGCCGGTCCTTCCTGGAGCCGAGCCGTACCGCCATGAGGGCGGGGAGGTCGGAGTCCTCCTCTGTCACGGTTTCACCGGTTCCCCTCAGTCGCTGCGCCCCTGGGCGGAGTTCCTCGCCGAGCGCGGGATGACCGTTTCACTGCCGCTGCTGCCCGGGCACGGCACGCGCTGGGAGGACATGCAGCTCACCGGCTGGCAGGACTGGTACGCGGAGGTCGACCGCGAGCTGCGCGCCCTGCTGGAGCGCTGCACCCAGGTGTTCGTCTTCGGTCTGTCGATGGGCGGCGCGCTGACGCTTCGGCTCGCCGCGCAGTACGGCGACCGGATCAGCGGCATCGTGGTCGTCAACCCGGCGAACAAGGTGCACGGACTTGCCGCGTACGCCCTTCCGGTGGTGCGTCATCTCGTGCCCTCGGTGCCCGGCATCGTGAGCGACATAAAGAAGGAGGGCGTCGCGGAGGTCGGTTACCCCAGGGTTCCGCTGCACGCGGCGCACTCGATGCGGACGTTCTACCGCCTGGTCGACGCCGAGCTGCCGCAGGTCACCCAGCCGATGCTGCTGCTGCACAGCCGGGCCGACCATGTGGTGCCGCCGGCCGACTCGGCCCGGGTGCTGAGCCGGGTCTCGTCCACGGACGTGACGGAGACCGTGCTGGAACAGAGCTACCACGTCGCGACGTTGGACAATGATGCGGACCGGATCTTCGAGGAGAGCCACGCGTTCGTCCTCCGGCTCGCACCCGCGGCCGGCGAGGAGTCCAAGGAGTCGAACGACTCGGTGGGGCCGGGTGCCGGCGATGTGCGGGTGCCTCGCGAGAACCGGCAGGGAGACCAAGTGGGGCAGCAGGAAGGGACGGCCACGGGTGGCTGAGCACGACTCCGGCCGCGAGCCGGAGGAGAAGGGCGTGCCCTTCGACGAGGCGGCGGCGTGGGCCGCGATCGTGGACGCGTACGGCGACGAGCCGCCGGACCCGCCCGGTGCCAAGCCGTTCAAGTCCGTCGAGGATCTGGCACTGCTGGAGTCGGACACGAACGACGACGCCGGCGACGCCGGCGAGCCCGACCCGAAGGGCAACGCCGACAAGGTGGCCAAGGGCGACGAGCAGCCCGTGAAGCCACTGGGCAGCTCCGTCGCCTTCGCCCCGGGCGTCGGCGGCAGCGGCCCGCGCGACTACTCGGCGCCCGGCGCGTCGGAGGACGACTTCGACGATGACGACGAGGGTCACTTCGTGCCGCCGGAGCCGCCGCCGCTGCCGGCCGCCGACACGACCGCCCGGTTCGCCTGGCTGGCGGTGCTCGGCGGTCCGCTCCTGCTGCTGCTCGCCGTCCTGCTGGGCTGGGACATGACCTGGTGGCTGACGACGCTGGGCATCGGCGGGTTCCTCGGCGGGTTCGCGACGCTGGTGATGCGGATGAAGGGCGACGAGGACGACGAGGAGGATCCGGGGCGGGGAGCGGTGGTCTGACCTGCCGTTGTCCCGCTCCGGGGACTCTCCAGGACGTCGGGGACGCGGGGATCGTGAGGACGGGCAGGACCGGAAGATGGTCCGTGGCCGCCCTCAGGCGATCCACTCGACGTCGCACTCCGCCCGGCGGGCCGGGCTCAGGATGCCGGTACGCGCAGTGCCGCCAGCACGGGCAAGTGATCTGTCGCCGCCCGCAGGTCCGGCTCCCGCACCCCCGGGTGCCCCACCGGCACCCCGCAGCCGAGGACCTCGATACCGGGCGTAACCAGGATCGCGTCGATCCGCTGGTGCGGGTCGGTGGGCGTCGAGGTGTACTCCGCTCCCCAGGGGGCCGCGGCCCAGCAGTCCTGGAGGCCGGTGGCCAGGCGCTGGAAGCTGCGGCCGGCGGGGCGCTCGTTGAGGTCGCCGCCCGCGACCGCGTGCGGTACGTCCAGCGCGGCGAGCCGGTCGAGGAGCAGGCCTGACTGCTCGTACCGCTCGTCCCTGTGGAGGCTGAGGTGACAGCTCAGTACGCCGAGCCGGGCGTCCCCGAAGCGGACGACCGCGGTGGCGAAGCCTCGGCGGTGCCGGCCGGGGGTGAGCGGGAGGAGGACGTCCTCGGTGCGTTCGACGGTCGTGCGGAGGGAGCAGAGGAGGGCGGGACCGGCGGCGGTGGCGCCGCCGGAGAGGAGTACCTGGCCGGAGGCTGCTGCGAGGTGGGCGAGTTTCCTGCGCCAGCGGAAGAAGCGGGGGGCTTCCTGGATGAGGACCAGGTCGGGGGCGCAGGCGGTGATGACCCGGGCGAGGGCGGTGGTGTCGTCGCGCATCGAGCGGATGTTGTAGCTGAGGACTCGGATGACGGCGGAACCGTCGGGGTCTGTACGGGGGTTGGGGAGCGGGGGGTTCGTCGCCATGGAGGTCAAGATACGGAGGCGGGGTGAGGGGATGCCGGGAACTCGCCGTGAGGGCTGGGGTTGTTGGCCGTGCGAGTCCGCCAAGCTTCGAGCCGACAACTGCCCACCAGGGGCGCAGGATACGCACTGCCCGCCCAGGGCCCAGCGAGCCTGACGGCCGCAGTGGCTTGTCGAGCCCGCGCGGAGCCGGATGGTGCAGCCGATCAAGGCGTCGGAATCCGCAGGCCGGGGGCGGTGACTCGGCCGGACTGGGCGTTCGACTCGCCCCAGCAGGGCGCCTCGCGGACTGTCGGCCCGTCCGAATTCGTCAGGGCCTCGTACCGGAACACGCAGCGCTTGATCCCCTGCACCACGACGCGGGACACGACCCGGAGCCGCTCGATGACACGGCCCCGCGCCTCTGTCGGGCGCACTGTCCTGCCCCGCGTGAAAATGCCCGCCGTTCCTCTCCCCGAGGTACGGCGGGCACGTTGCTGTCAGCGGTGTCTCACATGATCGGGTCGGGTTCCCGGGCCAGGTCCGCCGCGCCCACCATGCCTGCCTTGTTGCCCAGTTGGGCGGCGATGACGTCGGCGACCGGGCGCCAGTTGCCGCCCACCAGCCAGCGCTTGTAGGACCTGCGGATGGGGTCGAGGACCAGTTCGCCCTCGTCCGAGAGGCCGCCGCCGACGATGAACGCGGAGGGGTCGAAGAGAGAGGCCAGGTCGGCGAGGCCCGAGCCGGCCCAGCGGGCCAGTTCGCGGTACGAGTCGACGGCGACGGCGTCGCCCTGTCTCGCGGCCATCGAGATGTGCTTGCCCTCGATGCCCTCGGGGGTGCCGTCGCCGAGGGAGAGGAGCAGCTCGGCGTTCTCGGGGGTGGCGTTCGCGCGCTGTTTCGCGTACCGGACGAGGGCGCGCCCCGACGCGTACTGCTCCCAGCAGCCCTGGCTGCCGCAGCCGCACAGCAGCCCGTCCGGGACCACGCGGATGTGGCCGAACTCGGCGGCCACGCCGAAGTGGCCGCGGCGCAGCTTGTTGCCGATGATGATGCCGCCGCCGAGGCCGGTGCCCAGGGTGATGCAGATGACGTTGCGGTGGCCCTTGCCGGCGCCGAACTTGTACTCGCCCCATGCCGCCGCGTTGGCGTCGTTCTCGACGACGACCGGCAGGCCGACGCGGGTCTCGACCTTGTCCTTCAGCGGTTCCTCGCGCCAGTCGATGTTGGGCGCGAAGTAGACCGTGGATCGCTGACGGTTCACGTATCCGGCCGCGCCGATGCCGACGCCCACGATCTCGTGCCCGGCGCGCGCGCCCTCGACGGCGGCGGCGATGGCGTCCACGATGCCCTCGGGTGTGCCCGGGGTCGGCACCTTGTGGGTCGAGAGGATGTTGCCTTCCTCGTCGACCACGCCGGCCGCGATCTTCGTGCCGCCGATATCGACGCCGATGGTGAGTCCCATGAATCCCTCAGTTTCGGTCGAGCCCCGCTACGGCCAACCGTACCCGAGGCCCTGTCGCCGGGTGCCCTTCGTCCGCACGGTGGGCAGGCCCGGTGGGCCCTCCCGGGGGAGCCCGGCACGAGGGTCTCCAACGTGTACTCGACTGGGGACCTGGGGGATGTCAGTCCAGGTCGATGCGTTCGCCGGAGCCGGTGCCCTCGCCCCCGGGGTCGCGGCGGTCGGCCTCCCGGGTCGTCCAGCGGCGTTCCTGGGACTCGACGGCCGAGCGGTAGGCGGCGAGCAGTTCGTTGCCCGCGGCCGCCAGGTGGTCGAAGACGTCCGGGTTGCGTTCGATCACCGGTTCGACGGCGGCCTTGGCCTGCTGGACGACCTGCTGCACCATCTGCTGGGCGGTGCCCTGGGCGACCGCGCCGAGCAGTGGTGACTGGAGGGACGACAGCTTGTCCGAGACGGCGTCGACGAGCTTTCGCAGTTCCTCGGCGGCGGAGCCGGGCGGCGGGCCGTACCGGCCCCGGCGGCGCGC
This sequence comes from Streptomyces sp. ADMS, assembly GCF_033441795.1. Taxonomy (NCBI): domain Bacteria; kingdom Bacillati; phylum Actinomycetota; class Actinomycetes; order Kitasatosporales; family Streptomycetaceae; genus Streptomyces; species Streptomyces sp. ADMS. The sequence goes on from NZ_JAVFVX010000031.1 coordinate 32,404, forward strand.
CTTCTCCGCTTCGAGGTCCTCGGCGCAGGCCTTCGCCCACGCGTCGGCGTCGGAGGCGGGCGTCTCGTACGGTGCCTCGTCGGCCGCGTCCCCGCGAGCGTCGTCGGACGTGGGGCGCTCTTCGCTCATGGCGGGCTCCTGACTACGGTTCGTCTCTCCGACGGTACCCGAATGGACGTACGCGGTTCATCGTGTCTGCGGCCACAGATCCGGGTCCGGCGCGAAACGGATCCTCAGCTCCCCGTCGCGCAGGGCGGCGCCGGCCACCGTGCAGCGGCGCAGGGCCGAGGGCAGCGGAACGATACGGCGGAACGGGCCGACAGTGACGACGAGTTCGTCGCCGCGCCGGACCAGGTCGAGCTCGTCGCGTATCGCGCCGGGCAGCGGGATGTGCCAGAGGAGCACCCCGTCGTCGGCGAGGTGATCGGTGACGGGCCACTCGATGGGGGCGGGGGTCCGGTTGACGGCGGGTGCGCGGAGGGCGGCGAGATCGTCGGTGCCGCGCGGGTCGTGTCCGAGGTGCGGGACCTGGTGGAGGGCGTGCGTCTCCTGCCACTCGTCGAGGGCCTTGCGCTGCTGGGCCGTGACGGAGGCCAGCCAGGGGTCGGTGGAGGGTTCCGGCAGGACGCGGTTGGCGATCAGCACGTCCGCGCGCAGGCCGCGCAGGGCGAGTCCGGTGGTGGCGGCTCGTACGGCGTCGGTGCCGGCCGGGCCGGGTTCGGCCACCACTCGTACGACGGTGTCCTGGTCCTCGACGACGGCGGTGACGGCGGCCAGTTCCACGTCCCAGCGGGCGGCGGCCTCGTACAGCCACTCCGCGGGCATCGGGACACCGGCGAGGCGGCCGAGTACGGGGCGCAGAGCGCGGGCGGCCTGGCGTTCGGCTGGAAGGAGGCGGCGCAGATAACGGCGGAGTTCGTCGGGGAGGGCGAGGAGGGCGAGCGCCTGCGGGGTGGGCGGGAGGTCGACGACCAGGAGGTCGTACGCGTCGGAGAGCGCGGCGTCGCGCAGGGCGCGCAGAAGGGCGAGTTCCTCGGCGCCGGGGAGGGGTGTGAGTTCCTCGGGGTCGAGACGGGAGGCACCGAGGAGGCCGAGGACGTTCGCGGCGCGGTCCTGGAAGGCGGTGAGGTCGGCGCGGAATCGCTGGGCGGCGTCGGGGCGCCAGGCGGTGAGGTGGGGGGCGCCCTCCACGTGGGTGGGGGCCGGACCGGTGGGGGTGCCGAGGGCGGCGCCGAGGGTGTCGGCGCGGTCGGTGCTGAGCACGAGGGTGCGGGTGCCGTCGCGCGCCGCGGTCAGTGCGGTGGCCGCGGCGAGGGTGGTGCGGCCCGAGCCGCCTGGGCCGGTGAGGAGGATGGTGCGCATGGGGGTGAACGGTACCGGTCTGGCGCCGGGGCCCCTGGGGGTTGCGCCCCAGGGGCCCCGCTACGGCCCTGAACGGGCCTCGTCGAGGAGCGGGCTACCTGGGTTCCTCCACGCGCTTCTTCAGCCCGGCCAGCGCCCGGTCGATGATGACCTTCTCCGCCTTGCGCTTGATCATCCCGAGCATCGGGATCTTGACGTCCACCGTCAGCTGGTACGTGACCTCGGTCACGCCGCCGCCTGCCGCCTTCAGGATGTAGGAGCCGTCCAGCGCCCGCAGCATCTGCGACTTGACCAGCGTCCACGACACCTCGTGCTCACCGGTCCAGGTGTAACCGAGGGTCTGGTCGTCCTTGATCGCGCCGGCGTCCATGACCAGACGGACCTGCTCGGCGCGGCCCTCGGCGTCGGTCTTCAGGACCTCCGCCTCCTTCACCTCGCCGGTCCAGTCCGGGTAACGGGCGAAGTCGGCGATCACCGCCATCACCTCGTTCGGTGCCGCCTCGATCGTGATGCTCGAACTGGTGAATTCCGCCATCGCCGTGGTCCTCCAGATGCGGTCCGGTGAGGGAGGGTTGGTGCGCACGTATGTGCAGCGTGAAGGCTACCCCGCGCCGGGCAGACCGTTGCCACCCGGACCCGGGGTCACCATTCGAGCACCCACGGCTTCCCGCTCCCCGCGAAGTGCCCCACGTTCACGCACTCCGTCCCGCCGATCCGCATCCGCCGGACCAGCGGCTGGTGGACGTGGCCGAACAGGGCGTACCGAGGACGCGTACGGCGGATCGCGTCCAGCAGCGCACGGCTGCCGCGTTCGAAGCGGCGCGCGACCGTGTCGTACACCAGTTCCGGGACCTCCGGCGGAATGTGCGTGCACAGCACGTCGACCTCGCCGAGCGCCTCGATCTTCGCCGCGTACTCCTCGTCGCCGATCTCGTACGGCGTGCGCATCGGGGTGCGGAGCCCCCCGCCGACGAAGCCGAAGACCCGGCCCCCGATCTCCACCCGCTCCCCGTCCAGGACGTGGGTGCCCGGGCCGGCGTACTCCGGCCACAGGGCCGGGATGTCGACGTTGCCGTAGGTGGCGTACGTCGGTGCCGGGAACGCGGCGAACAGTTCGGCGTACTGCCTGCGCACCGCTTTCTCGATGGCCACCGCCCGGTCCATGCCGATGCCCGCCCACAGCCGGGCCCCGAACTCGCGTGCCTCCTCGAAGCGGCGGGCCGTGCGCAACGCCACGAGGCGGCCGGCGTTCTCGGCGCCGAAGAGGTCGGGGAAGATGCCGCGCGAGTGGTCGGCGTAGTCGAGGAAGAGCACCAGGTCGCCCAGGCAGATCAGGGCGTCCGCGCCCGCACCGGCTCCGGCCAGGTCCCGCACGTTGCCGTGCACGTCGCTGACCACATGAATGCGCGTCCTCTTCTCATGTGGGTTGCCCCGCGGTGTGGGTGCCATGGCGATCAAGGGTAGGCGTGTGCGGCATGCGTGAACAGGACAGGGGGGGTCGCCGAAGGTTACTGGTCAGTCAAGAAAACCGTGCACTACTGTGCGTAAAAGACACCAACCCGTGTGACGCCGCGAACATCTCGCCCGACCCCCCTGTCGTAGTGGCCATACCGACGGGTAACGTCCGGGCAGTCCAGTCGTGCTCAGGATTTCAACTACGAGATCCGTGAGTACTTGCCCGAGCCATGGACCGCACCGTCGCATCGCACAACGTCGTGGCGCCGGCGCCCTGTGAGGAGCAGCAGTCTTGCGCGAGTTCAGCCTTCCGGCTTTGTACGAGGTCCCCGCGGACGGAAATCTGACCGACATCATCCGCCGAAACGCCGTGCAGCATCCGGATGTCGCCGTCATCGCCCGCAAGGTGGGCGGCGCCTGGCAGGACGTGACGGCCACGGCCTTCCTCGCCGAGGTGCACGCAGCCGCGAAGGGCCTCATCGCCTCCGGGGTCACCCCGGGCGACCGGGTCGCCCTGATGTCCCGTACACGGTACGAGTGGACACTGTTCGACTTCGCGATCTGGTGCGCCGGTGCGGTGACCGTGCCCGTGTACGAGACCAGCTCCGCCGAGCAGGTGCAGTGGATCCTCAGCGACTCGGGGGCCACCGCGATCATCGTGGAGCTGGACGGCCACGCCGCCTCCGTCGAGTCGGTGCGCGACCACCTGCCCGAGCTGAAGCACGTCTGGCAGATCGACGCCGGCGCGGTGGAGGAGCTGGGGCGGGCCGGCAAGGACGTCGACGACGCGACCGTCGAGCAGCGCAGTTCGCAGGTGAAGGCCGACGATCCGGCGACCATCGTGTACACGAGCGGTACGACCGGCCGGCCCAAGGGGTGTGTCCTCACGCACCGCAGCTTCTTCGCCGAGTGCGGCAACGTCGTCGAGCGGCTGCGGCCCCTGTTCCGCACCGGCGAGTGCTCGGTCCTCCTCTTCCTGCCACTCGCGCACGTCTTCGGACGGCTCGTGCAGATCGCGCCGATGATGGCGCCGATCAAGCTGGGCACTGTCCCGGACATCACGAACCTCACCGACGAACTGGCCTCGTTCCGGCCGACGTTGATCCTCGGTGTGCCGCGGGTCTTCGAGAAGGTCTACAACTCGGCGCGGGCCAAGGCGCAGGCGGACGGCAAGGGCAAGATCTTCGACAAGGCCGCCGACACGGCGATCGCGTACAGCCGGGCGCTGGACGAGCCGTCCGGCCCGTCGGTCGGCCTGAAGATCAAGCACAGGGTCTTCGACCGGGTGGTCTACAGCAAGCTGCGGAACGTCCTCGGCGGCAAGGGCGAGTTCGCCATCTCCGGCGGCGCCCCGCTCGGTGAGCGGCTCGGGCACTTCTTCCGCGGGATCGGCTTCACGGTGCTGGAGGGCTACGGCCTCACCGAGTCCTGTGCCGCCACCGCGTTCAATCCCTGGGACCGGCAGAAGATCGGCACGGTCGGCCAGCCGCTGCCCGGTTCGGTCGTGCGCATCGCCGACGACGGCGAGGTGCTGCTGCACGGCGAGCACCTGTTCAAGGAGTACTGGAACAACCCCGGCGCGACCGAGGAGGCACTGGCCGACGGCTGGTTCCACACCGGTGACATCGGCACCCTCGACGAGGACGGGTACCTCCGGATCACCGGCCGCAAGAAGGAGATCATCGTCACCGCGGGCGGCAAGAACGTCGCCCCGGCCGTGATCGAGGACCGTATCCGCGCACATGCGCTGGTCGGGGAGTGCATGGTGGTGGGCGACGGGCGGCCGTTCGTGAGCGCGCTGGTCACCATCGACGAGGAGTTCCTGGGCCGTTGGGCCGACGAGCACGGCAAGCCGGCCGGTTCCACCGCGGCGTCGCTCGCCCATGACCCGGATCTGCTCGCGGCGATCCAGGGCGCGGTCGACGACGGCAACGCCGCGGTGTCGAAGGCGGAATCGGTGCGGAAGTTCCGCATTCTGGCCTCCCAGTTCACCGAGGAGTCGGGCCACCTGACGCCGTCCCTGAAGCTCAAGCGCAATGTGGTGGCGAAGGACTACGCGGACGAGATCGAGGCGATCTACCAGAGTTAGTACCGGACTGGGTCAGTACCCGACCTGGTTCCGGAGTCGGCTCATGGCGCGGTGTCCTCGGCGAGGACCCGCGCCATCGTCCGTTCCGCGAGCGCGGTGATCGTCACGAACGGGTTCACCCCGATCGAGCCGGGCACCAGTGAGCCGTCGGTGATGTACAGCTTCGAGTACCCCTTCACGCGCCCGTAGTTGTCGGTCGCCTTCCCCAACACGCAGCCGCCCAGCGGGTGGTAGGTGAAGTCGTCGGCGAACACCTTGTTGCCGGAGCCGAACAGGTCGTACCGGTAGATGGTGGAGTTGGCCGCGTTGATCCGGTCGAACAGCTTCTTGGCCATGGCGACGGACACCGCGCTCTGGGCGGCGCTCCAGCCGAGCCGCGCCGAGTCGGTCGCCGCGTCGTAGGTGAACGACGCCCGTTCCGGGTTCTTGGTGATCGCCAGGTAGAGACTCACCCAGTGCTCCAGCCCCGTGGGCAGCGGGGCGATTTCGGCGAAGACGGGGTTGGCCGTGTTGGCCCAGTCGTCGATGCCCATCACCGGCATCGTCGACTGGTTCGCCCCGACCGTGTCCCACAGGTGGTTGGCGCGCCCGAGCATCACGTTGCCGTTGGTCCCCCATCCGGCCCCGACGCTCGCGTCGAGAGCGGGCAGCGTGCCCGTCTCCCGGGCCCGTACGAGGAGTTCGGTGGTCCCGATGCTGCCGCCGCCGAGGAACAGATAGGTGCACCCGTACTGCTTGGTCTGGACGACCGCGCCCGTGTCGTCGATCCGGTCGGCGGTCAGGACGTACGTCCCGTCGGCGGCCCGGGTGATCGCCCTGACCCGTTCCATGGTGGTGATGGTGACGTTGCCGGTGCCGAGGGCCGAGGCGAGGTACGTCTTGTCGAGGCTGCGCTTGCCGTGGTTGTTGCCGTAGATGACCTCCTGTCCGAGCGCCGACCTGGTCGCCGTGCCGGCCGCCTCGCGCCGCATGTAGTCGAAGTCGTAGACGCTCGGCACGAAGGTGGTTCTCAGGCCGGTGTTCTCGGCGTGCTTGCGGGAGATCCGGGAGAAGCGGTACCACTCCGTGGACTCGAACCAGGCGGGGTCGACGTTGTTGACGCCGAGCATGGTGCGGGCCCGCGGGAAGTAGGTGGCGTACATCTCCGTGGCGTTGACGCCGGGGAACTGCTCGGCGAAGTACGACTGGAGCGGGGTGACGGCCATGCTGCCGTTGACCAGCGAACCGCCGCCGACCCCGCGGCCGAGGAACACGGACATGTTGTTGTAGTGCACGCGGTCCAGGACGCCGGGGTAGGGGCTGATGTCCTTGTTGACGACGTCCAGCCACAGGAAGCTGGCCAGCGGCGCCTCGGTGCGGTTCTTGAACCACATGGAGCGCTTGTCGGGAGCGGCGGTGGAGCAGAAGATCTTGCCGTCGGGGCCCGCCGTGTTCCAGAGGCGGCCCATCTCGATGACGAGGGTGCGGATGCCGGCCTGGCCGAGGCGGAGGGCGGCGACGGCACCGCCGTACCCGGAGCCGATGACGATCGCGGGGGCGGATTCGACGGCGGCGGGTTCGACGGCCCGGGCGGACTGGAGGCCTACCCGGGTGAAGCCGAGGGCGGCGGCCGTCTGGAAGGCGGCCATGCCCAGTATTTGACGTCTCGTCAGCTGATGCTGCATCAACTGACGGTGTATCAGCTTTTCTGTCATGAGCGCAGCATCGGCGGAATTTCGGGTTCCGCCTAGTAGGTGCGTACCTATCCGTGCCCGGGAGATCCAGGCGCGCGGACTCCCGCTGTCACAGCAGTGTCTTCAGCCCCTCCGCGAGCAGGTCCCAGCGCCACTTCTCCTCGACCCATGCCCGCCCCCGCTCCCCCATCCGGGCGCGCAGTTCGGCGTCGCCGAGCAGGACGGTGATCCGGTCGGCGGCCTCCTCCACCGAGGCGCCGCGCACCACCCAGCCCGTCTCGCCGTCCAGGACGGCGTCGGGCGCACCCCCCGAGTCACCGGCGACCACCGGCAGCCCCGTCGCGGACGCCTCCAGGTAGACGATCCCGAGCCCCTCGACGTCCAGCCCGCCCCGACGCGTCCGGCACGGCATCGCGAAGACGTCACCGGCGCCGTAGTGGGCGGGCAGCTCGGCCCAGGGCACCGGCCCGGTGAAGCGGACCGAGTCGGCGACGCCGGTCTCGTGCGCGAGCTTGCGCAGTTCCCGCGCGTAGGGTCCGCCGCCGACGATCAGCAGCACCGTCTCCGGCTCGACCGCGAGAATGCGGGGCATCGCCAGGATCAGCGTGTCCTGCCCCTTGCGCGGGACCAGCCGTGAGACGCACACGACGACGGGCCGGTCGGCGAGCCCGAGCCGGGCGCGGACCGCGTCGCCCCCCGAACCCGGGTGGAAGGTCTTCTCGTCGACCCCGGGCGGCAGTTGGACCATCCGGCGGGCCGCCTGCGGGGTCAGCGCGACGGCGATCCGCGACCGTGTGTACTCGCCGAGGTAGGTGATCGTGTCCGTCGACTCGCCGATCCTGCGCAGCAGTTGACGCGCCGCCGGCAGCTGCGCCCACCCGGCCTCGTGACCGTGGGTCGTCGCCACCAGCCGTTCGGCACCCGCCTTGCGCAGGGCCGGCGCCATCAGCCCGAGCGGCGCCGCCGCCCCGAACCACACCGACGTGCACCCGTGTTCACGCAGCAGCCCGACGGCCCGCCCGGTGACCGCCGGTGTCGGCAGCAGCATCGTCGTCCGGTCCCGTACGACGGTGAAGGGCTGCTCGGCGTCGAAGGCCACGGTGGCCCGGGCACCCTCCGGCCCCCGCTTCCAGGTGGAGGCGTAGACGACGAGCCGGTCGGGGTCGAGCCGCAGCGCCATGTTGTGCAGGAAGGCCTGGATACCGCCCGGACGGGGCGGGAAGTCGTTCGTCACGATCAGGGTCTTGTGCACGCCGCCGACCCTACCGAACCGTCTCCCACTCCCTCCCAGAACCCTCACAGGTGTCCGGCCCTGTTTGATGGCATTCGCACAGCCGCTCGGGAGACGATGGCCGCTCATCGGTTGACACACAGGCGGCCTGCACGGCGGCACGAACAGGGGTTCAGGTGGACATCGCGGGCAGAGGACGGCTGCGGCTCCCCGTGGCGCTGTTGGGCACCTGGGGGCTGACCCGACTCCTCCTGCTGCTGTTCGTGTTCAAGGTGTTCGTCTTCCCGGGCCCGGACGTCACGAGCGACGTCTCGGTGATCTACCACGGCTGGTACGAGGTGCTGCGCCACGGCACCTACCCGCTGGGCGACGTCACCTGGCAGTACCCGCCCGCCGCCGCCCTCGCGATCCTCTCCCCCGGCGCCCTGCCCTTCCTGGACTACGCGACGGCGTTCTTCCTCCTGGCCCTCCTCGCCGACCTGGCCGTCCTGTCCCTCCTCCTCCACGCGGGCGTGCGCCCCGGCCGGACGTTGCGCGGCGCCTGGGTGTGGGTGGTGGGCGTACCGCTGCTGGGCCCGACGGTGTACGCCCGGTACGACGTGATGGTGACCGCCGTGGCGGTGGCCGCGCTGCTCGCGGGCGGCCGGCATCCGCGCCTGATGGGCGCCCTGGCGGGCTTCGGGGCGCTGCTGAAGGTCTGGCCCGTGCTGCTGCTCGTGGGGGCCGTACGGCGGCGGGCGTGGGCCGCGGCGGCCGTCACGGTGGCCGCGCTGGCGTCGCTGTTCGCGGTGGCCATGCCCGGCGCCTTCGCCTTCCTGACCTTCCAGGGCGACCGGGGCACCGAGGTGGAGTCGCTGGGCGCCCTCGTCTTCCATGTCGGCCGGCACTTCGGCTGGGAGGGCCGGGTGGCGCTGAACTACGGATCGATCGAATTCCTGGGCCCGTTCGTGAAGACGGTGAGCACGGTGGCGCTGCTGCTGGCCGTGGTCGCCTTCGGCTGGCTGCTGCTTTGGCGGCTGCGCGCCACCCGGTTCCTTCCGCACACCCTGGCGGACGCGGCCTTCGTGGCCGTGCTGCTGTTCACGGTGACCAGCCGGGTCATCAGCCCCCAGTACATGGTGTGGCTGGTCGGCCTGGCCGCCGTCTGCCTCTGCTTCCGCGCCGGCCGTATGACCCTGCCCGCCACCCTGGTCGTCGTCGCCTGCCTGGTGACGGTCCTGGAGTTCCCCATCGGCTTCGGACACGTGGTCGCCAGCGACGCCTACGGCATCACTCTCCTGTTCACCCGCAACGGCCTCCTGGTCGTCGCGGCCCTGACGGCGGCCCTGGAGCTGTGGCGCACGACGGTCCCGCCCCGGGCACCGCTGCCGCCCCTCCCCGGTCAGGCCACCCGCGCCAAGGAGAATCAGCCGAGCTGAGCGCGGAGATAGTCCCGCCACAGCACCGTGAACTCCTGCGGCGTCGTCCCCAGCACGTCCGCCATCGCCCCCTCGACGGCCCCCGCCCGCTTCCCGTGCGCCCCCACCGCCCGGTAGAACTCACCGAGCCGCACCTCGCCCCATTGGCCGGCGATCAGCCGGCACGCCAGCCAGCCGCCCTCGTACGCCTGGGCCAGCTTCGCGGCGTCCCCGCCGAAGCCGAAGTCCGCGTCCCCGGGAAGCGCGTCCGGTATCCCGCCCGCGGTCACGGCGCGGGCCAGTTCGGGCGCCGCCTGGACGGCCGTACGGCCGGTGGACCGGTAACCGACCCAGTCCGCGTACCCCTCGGAGAGCCACAGGGGGGTGGCGGAGTTGGTGGCGCCACGGGTCGCCACGTGTGTGGTCTCGTGGGTGAGCACGACCTGCTTGCCGAAGTCCCCGAGCACGCCGTACGCCTCGGGGTTGACGATGATCCGGTCCGCGGGCGCCTTCGCCGAACCTCCCACCTCCCCGGTGGTGACCGCCGCGATCCCCCGGTACGCGGAGGCCGGCGACCCGAGCAGCCCCGCCATCCCCTCCAGCGACTTCGGTACCAGGACGACGACCCGCTTCGTCCACGCCCCGCCCCACGCCTGCGTCACCGCAGGCACGGCCCGGTCGGCGAGCCCCGCGTACCGGCGCAGGGCCTCCGGTGACTGCCCGACCCCCAGAACGAGGCTGTGCGTGCCGCGTACGGCCCGTACGGTCCCCAGGTCCCACAGCTGCCGGCCGGCCTTCCGCGCGGGCTCGTCGGCGTCGACGTACCACTGCCCGCCGTCCCGCTCGGTGAGGCGCAGCGTCCGCCCGGCTTTCATGGGTGCCTTGTCGATGCCCGCGACGCGATAGCTCAGTTCCACGTCCGCGGTGGCCCCGTCGCCGTCGGTGCGGTGCAGGGCGGTCAGGCGGTACGACCAGGCCGCCAGTGGGAGCGCGCGCAGCCGCGTGAACTCCGCCGGCGCGCCGGTGCGCGCGTACGCCGGTCCGTCACCGGCGAGGACCGCGGCGGCCCGCCGGTCCAGCAGCCGTCGTACGTCGGCGGACGCGGTGTCGGTCCCCGGCCGGCCGTCGCCGCACGCGACGAGGGAGGCGAGGGGGACGGGCAGCAGACAGAGGGCCACGACCCGGACCCGCCACGCACCCCACGCACGCCTTCGACCAGCCACGCCGACGATCGTACGGGCCGACTGTCGGGAAGTCAGGAAGGGGGACGCTCCGGACGGACAGACCCCGCTCAGACCCTGGTGACCGACGAGACGGGCATCATGCCCACCGGGTCATAACGCACCGGCGCGCCCGGATAGGGGGCGTGGATCACCTGGCCGTTGCCCACGTACATCCCGACGTGACTGGCATCGGACCGGTAGGTGACCAGGTCACCGGGCTGCGCCTGGGAGAGCGGGACCTGCTGCCCGGCGTGACGCTGGGCCTGCGAGGTGCGCGGCAGGGAGACCCCGGCCTTGGCGTACGACCACTGCATCAGGCCCGAACAGTCGAACCCGGAGGGCCCGTTGGAACCCCAGACGTACGGGCTGCCCAGCGCCGCCCGGGCCGCGGCGACGGCGGTTGCCGCACGGGCGCTCGGCGCGGCGGCGTTGCCGGGGTCGGGCAGGTCGGCGCGGTCGGAACGGGAGGCCCGGTCGTAGGCGGCGCGGTCGGCGGTCGGCAGCGAGTTGAGCAGCGCCCGCGCCTTCGCCAGCTTCCGTTCGACGGTCTTCTTGTGCGCGGCGACCGCCTTGCGGCTCCGGTCGAGCTCGGTGAGCCTGCCGGTGGCCTCCGTGCGCTCCTGGGCGATTTCACGCATGGCCGCCTGGAGTTCCCTCAGCTCACCGGCCTGGTGGGCGTTGATCCGGTCGAGCGCGGCGGCCTTCTCCAGGTACTCGTCAGGGTCGTCGGAGAACAGCAGCGCGAGCGAGGGGTCCATGCCCCCGGCCCGGTACTGGGCGCCCGCGAGCGAACCGAGCGCCTCCCGCATGGTGTTGATGCGCTGCTGCTGCCGGGCGATCCGGTCCTGCGCCCGGGTCACCTGCTCGCGCAGTGTGTCGGCGCGCTCGTCGGCCCGGTTGTAGGACTCGGTGGCCTTCTCGGCCTCCGCGTAGAGCCGGTCCACCTCGGCCCGGGTGTGGTCGGTCGGCGAGGCGGTGGCCGAGGGCACGGCGGCGCCCAGGGCGGCCGCGGCGGCGGACAGCACGGTGAGAGCGGCGCCCGCGGCGCTGCCCCGGTCGAACCCGGACGGTGCAAGGCGGCGATGGAACCCCACGAGAAGCCGCACTCCTTCCGCTGGCGGACGCATGCCCCCGGTGTTGGGGGCGCCGCAGACAGTAGCCGTGCGACTGTGCGCGAGCCAAAGACCTCGACGGCCACACACAGTGACGCCCCGCCTATGACGCAGGTCATAGGCGGGGCGTGGGGCCAGCGGAAGGTATCGGGATTCGCCCGTTCGGGCGTCAACGTGTCCTGATCTTGAGCACACCCGGAAGGAGTACGACGATCCGATCCGGCGAAGAGAGGATCAGATCCGTACGCCGAACTGGTACGGCATGTTGTCGATCGACTCGTACCGCACGACCGTGCCGCTGCGCGGCGCGTGCAGGACCTGGCCGTTGCCGGCGTAGAAGCCGACGTGGTGCAGGTCGCCGTAGAAGATCACCAGGTCGCCGACCTGGAGATCGCTCTGCGAGTAGATGCGCGTACCCGCGTTGGCCTGCGCCTGCGAAGTCCGGGGGATGGTGATGCCGGCCTGGGCGAACGCCCACGAGGTGAGACCCGAGCAGTCGAAGGAGCTGGGGCCCGAGGCGCCGTAGACGTACGGCGAGCCGATCACGCTCTGGGCGGCGGCGTACGCGGAACTCGCGCGGCCCGTGGCGGGCGCGCTGGGACCGTCGAGGACGGTGCGCTCGCTGGCCCGGCTGGCGCGGGCCTCGGCGGCGGCCAGGGCCGCCTTCTCCGCGGCCGTCATCGAGTTGAGCAGCTTCTGCGCCTCGGCGAGCTTGCCCTGGACTTCCTTCTTCTTCTTGGCCAGCTCGCTGCGGGTGTCCGCGAGGTCCTGGAGTTTCTCGGTGGCCTCGGACCGCTGCTGGGCGAGCGAACGCTGCTTCTCCGTGACCTTCTTGAGCGTCTCGACCTGCTGACTGCTCAGCTGGTCCATCGTGGACGCCTTGTCGAGGTAGTCGTCCGGGTCGGCGGAGAGGAAGAGCTGCACGGACGGGTCGATGCTGCCGGTGCGGTACTGGGCGGCTGCGGCGAGTCCGAGACTGTCGCGCAGCTCGTTGAGCTCTCCCTGGCCGCGGGCGACGTTGTCCTGGAGAGTGGAGATCTCCTTCTCCAGCTTGCCCTGCTTCTCCTCGGCCCCGTTGAGCTTCTCGGTGGCCTGCTCCGCCTGCTCGTAGAGCTTGTCGACCTTGGTCTTGACCTCGTCCTTGCTCGGCTTCTCGCTCGGCGCGGCGTTGGCGGCGTTGGCGCTGAGGGCCACGGCGGCAGCCGCGGCGGTGGTGAGCACGGTCACACGGGTGCGGCTCGGCTGCTTCGGTCGACGATGGGACGCCACGGAGGCGAACTCCTTCTTCTCCCGCTGTCACTCCCTTTGAGTGATCACCCGAGCGGAGGTTCGAGGCCTGACCCTAGTGACCTTCCCGTGATCACTTCAAATCCTGGCATGAAAAATGTTTGTCACCCATCGCATTTTTTACACACAACACACATACAGCAATGCTCGATTGACGCTACGTTGCGTGACACTTCCGTCAATTCGGTCATTACGCCCGTATGTTGTCAGCCTCGCGAGAACCGCTTCAGCAGCACCACCGAAGCCACCGGCCGCGCACCCGCCTTGGCGATCCCGTCGGCCACCTCGCGGTCCGTCGACACGACGATGACCGGCCGGCCGGGCGGTTCCGCGCGCACCAGCAGACGGATCAACTCGTCGGCGGTGACACCGGGCTTGGAGAACAGCACCCGCACCCCGCGCGGCGGCGCCAGCAGCACCGGAGCGGCCAGCTCCGCCCCGTCGAAGACACAGGTCACCTCGGCCCCGGTCTGCGCGGCGAGCTGCGACAACTGCCCCAGCAGCCTGAGGCGCTGCTTCTCCAACGGCATCTGCGGATAGCCGGTCTTGGTCACGTTGTAGCCGTCGACGACCAGATGCGCCTGCGGCAGCGCGAGCAGCTGGTCGAGAATCGCCGGGTCGTTCTCGGACAGCGCACGGGCGGCGATGTCCTTCGGCGTCATCCTGCCCGGCTCGACCGCGTCCACGGTCTCGGCCGGCCGCACCGACACCGGCGGCAGCGCCAGCTCCCGCCGCAGCCCCTGAGCCGCGTCGAGCACGGTGTCCAGGAGCAGCCGTACGCGCATGTCCTCGACGCTGCGCCCCTCCCGGGCGGCGCGTCTGCTGGCCTCCAGCGCGGCCTCGACCTCGCTCAGCCGCCCCTTCAGCCGCCGCGCCTCGCTCTCGGCCGCGGAAACCTGCGTGTGCCCCTCGGTCCGTACGGTGTCCATCTCGGCGTGCACCTTGCGCAGGGCCGCCTCACCGCGCTTGACGTCACTGAGGGCGGCGCGCAGTTTGCGGTGCAGCGATTCGGCTTCCTTCCTGGCCGACTCCAGCTCCGTACGCAGCCGCTCGGTCTCGGTACGGGTCTGGTCGCGGGCGGTGGTCAGCTCCTCGCGCAGCCGCTCCAGTTCGGCCCGGCTCTCCTCGTCGGCGCGCTCGGCGTCGGCCCGCTGCGCCTCCTCGCCGGCCGCGGCGACGAGCTTGACCCAGCCCGCGGGCCGCAGTACATAGGCCGCGGCGGCCACGTCGAGGGGATCTGCGGCCGGGGGCGGCGAACCGGCGTCGAGAGCACCCGCCAGCTCCGGCTGCGCCTCCCGGAGCTTCTCCCCGATGCGCTGCCGGAACAGCGCGTCGGTCTCCAGCGCGGCGGCCATGGCGTTACCGGCGAACTTGGCCCGCCGGTTGGGCGCGAACCGCGCGTACTGCCGCAGCTGGGCGGGCAGTTCGGCAACGGTCAGCCCGCCGAACCCGTCGGAGACGATCTGCACGACGCGCCTGCGCACGCCGTCGGGCAGCGGGCGGTCGAGCACCTCGGCGGCGCCGTCGCCCGGCCCCCCGCCTGTGGTCTCCACCATCCGTCACCCCAATTCCTGAGCGGGGCCCTCCCCCACTCCCGACTTCGCTCGTCAGGAGCCGGCGCCCGGCCTGTCCACGAGTTCCACCTGATCCACGGCGTTGCACCAACGGCAGCGCACCGACTCGATGGTCTCACTGACCACCTCGCGCTCCTCCACGTTCGGCGCTCCCGCCAGGTCGAGGTGCACGTACTCCACCACCTTGGAGGAGCGGGTCACGTCGAAGCGTGTGAGGTTGCCGCAGAGAGCACAGCGCCACCGGGTCGTGTCGGTCGGCAGAGGAACCGTCATCGTGGATATGTTCGCTTTCCTTCTAGTGTCCGTGCTGCGCCAGATTCCCTGGAGCGTGTGGCTCGTAACCCTAAGGCCTGACGGGTACCCACCGCCCGTCCGTCCACAGCGGCGAGGCGGTCTGCACTGTTCGGTCCGTTACGTCATGCTCTGTGTCCATGACCGGCGAGTTCGAAAAGTGGCGTACGGCGGCCCGCAGATCGGTCCGCGCCCAGTCGGCGCCGGTGACGTACGGGCTGATCGCCGTGTGCTGTCTGCTCTTCGTCATCGGCCCCGCCTCGGGCCTGAACCCCGGGTACGGCACGGGAGACGCCCTGATCGCCGCCCAGCGCGCCTATTTCCGTCGCTGGGGCGTGGTCCCCGCCGAACTCTTCACCGGCGCCCCCCGGGCCACGCTCACCCCCGCCACGGCGCTGTTCGTGCACGGCAGCTGGGTCCATCTGCTGGGCAACATGCTCTTCCTGTACGTCTTCGGCGCGATGACCGAGGAACGACTCGGGCACCTGGAGTTCGCCCTGTTCTACCTGGGCTGCGGCTGTCTCGCCCTGCTGGGGTACGCCGCGGCCAACGCGGGCTCGCCGCAGACGCTGGTGGGGGCGTCCGGTGCGATCTCGGCGATCCTGGGCGCCTTCCTGTACCTGTTCCCCGGCGCCCGTGTGACCAGCATCTTCCCGTTCCTGTTCTTCCTCCCGCTGCGCTTCCCGGCCTGGCTGACGCTGCCCTTCTGGGCGGCCCTGCAGTGGGTGGCGGCGGGCAGGGCGTCCTCGGGGCCCGGGGTGGCGTACCTCGCGCACGTGATCGGCTTCGGCCTCGGCTTCGTCTACGCGTGGGTGCGATATCGCCGTACCACTAGAGTGAGGCCCGCCCCAGCGACGGCCACCGAGGGAGAGAACCAGCCGTGATCACCGCGATCGTGCTCATCAAGACCAGCGTGGACCGGATCCCCGAGATCGCGGAGTCGATCGCCGCGCTGGACAGCGTGAGCGAGGTCTTCTCCGTCACCGGTACGTACGACTTGATCGCGATGGTCCGCGTCAAGGCCCACGAGGACCTGGCCGAGATCATCCCGGGCAGCATCAGCAGGATCCCGGGGGTGGAGGCGACGGACACACACGTGGCGTTCCGGACGTACTCCCAGCACGACCTGGAGGCGGCGTTCGCGATCGGCCTGGACAGCTGACCGATTCGGCCTCTCCGGCGCCTGAGGAGCCGGGGTCCGGGGGCTGAGCCCCCGGGATGGGACGGGTGGGGACGGCGGGGCGATCAAACCGCCGGAACGCACCGCCCGTCCTCGGTCCGGTACTGCCACCGCGCCCCGTCCCGCACAAGCTCCTTCACCGCACCCACGAACCGCTCGACGTGCTCGTCGGGGGTCCCGGCACCGAAGCTCACACGGATGGCGTTGAGCGACTTCTCTCCGGGGGCGGTTTCGGGGGCGCCGCACTCCCCCTGAGTCTGCGGGTCACTGCCCAGCAGGGTCCGCACCAGCGGGTGGGCGCAGAACAACCCGTCCCGCACCCCGATCCCGTACTCCGCGGAAAGCGCCGCGGCGAAGTGCGAGCTGTTCCAGCCCTCGACGACGAACGAGATGACGCCGACGCGCGGCGCCTCGTCGCCGAACAGGGAGAGAACCCTGACCTCGGGCACCTCGGCCAGCCCCGCCCGCACGATGTCGATCAGGTGCTGCTCCCGGGCGACCAGCGACTCGAAGCCGGCCTCCGCGAGGGCCCTGCAGGCGGCGGCGATCGAGTAGGCGCCGATGACGTTCGGCGACCCGGCCTCGTGCCGGGCGGCGGTGTCGTGCCACTCCACGTCCACTCCCCCGTCCGTGCGCCGCGTGACCTTGCGGCTGGCGCCGCCACCGGCGAGGTACGGGCCGGCGGCGCGCAGCCAGTCGGCGCGTCCGGCGAGGACGCCGGAACCGAAGGGCGCGTACAGCTTGTGGCCGGAGAAGGCGACCCAGTCGACGTCCAGGTCCTGCACGGAGACCGGGTGGTGCGGGGCCAGCTGGGCGGCGTCCAGGACGATCCGGGCGCCGTGCGCGTGGGCGGTGGCGGCCAGCTCCCGTACGGGCCACAGCTCGCCGGTGACGTTCGAGGCGCCGGTGACGCAGACGAGGGCCGGGCCCTGGCCCTCCTGAATGGATGCGGTGCGGGCGGCGAGGGCCTCTTGGAGGGTGGCCACCGCCTGCTGGGGGGTGCGCGGGGCGTCGAGGTAGGTGACCTGGGCGTTCTGCCAGGGCAGCAGCGAGGCGTGGTGCTCGGTCTCGAAGACGAAGACCTGGCAGCCGTCGGGGAGGGCGGCGGCGAGGAGGTTGAGGGAGTCGGTGGTGGACCGCGTGAAGATCAGCTGGTCGTCGGCGCGGCAGTCCAGGAACTCGGTGACCGTCCTGCGAGCGTTCTCGAAGAGGTCCGTCGACAGCTGGGAGAGGTAGCCGGCGCCCCGGTGCACGCTGCCGTAGTAGGGCGCGTACGCGGCCACGTCGTCCCAGACCCGCTGGAGCGCGGGGGCGCTGGCGGCGTAGTCGAGCGCCGCGTAGGTGACTTCGCCGCCGGTGACGAGCGGGACGGTGACGTCACGGCCCAGAACGGACAGCGGCCCCGAAATGTCACGGCAGACAGCCTGGCCGGCGGCAACGGTGGAGACAGACATGACGAACTCCCGTGAGAGGCAAGGGGAATCACTGTGCGAGCGGACATGGCTCAGCACAGGAAAAGGACGAAAGGGGTGCGCGGAGGCGGGGCTCGGCAGCCCTATCGCATTCGCTTGCTCACGGAAGACTCCCTCGAACGACCAGGACCCCTGGTTTCGAGAGGGGCCCGCGCTTGCCGTGAGCCTTGCTGCTCACGGCCTGGTCTTCATCCCGGGGCACCCCGCCACGGACGGAGGGTTGCCGGACAGTCGGCCGGGGCCTCATGACTGTCACTCATGACCTGGTACAGAACGTACGTGAAGTGATCGACGCCCCGCAACCCGTGTCCGGATCGCGGGACGTCCCTCAGCCGGAGACCGCTACGCGTTGCTGGCCGCCGCCCACCGCTCCAGCGTCCGCTTCGCCGCTCCGGAGTCGACGGATTCGGCGGCCTTCTCCATCCCGGCGCCGATCTGCTCGGCCAGTGCGCCCTGTCCCGGGTCCAGCGCCACCAGCGCCGCCGCCGAGTTGAGCAGCACGGCATCCCGTACGGGCCCCGTCTCGCCGTCCAGCAGCCGCCGCGCGACCGCCGCGTTGAAGGACGCGTCACCGCCGCGCAGGGCCTCCACCGGGACCAGTTCGATACCGACGTCGCGCGGGTCGAAGGTCTCCTCCGTCACCTTGCCGTCCCGGACGACCCACACCCGGGACGTGGCGGTGATCGTCAGTTCGTCGAGGCCGTCGTCGCCCCGGAACACCAGGGAGGAGTTGCCGCGTTCGGCGAAGACCCCGGCGACGATGGGCGCCATCCGGGGGTCTGCGACACCGACCGCCTGCGCCCTGACCCTGGCCGGGTTGGTCAGCGGGCCGAGGATGTTGAAGACCGTACGGATGCCCAACTGGCCGCGTGCGGCGCCCACATGACGCATCGCCGGATGGAACTTGGCCGCGAAGCAGAAGGTGATCCCGGCCTCCTCGGCCACCTCGGCCACCCGCTTCGGCGTCAGCTCCAGATTGACCCCGAGCTGTCCCAGCACGTCCGAGGCGCCGGAGGCCGAGGAGGCCGCCCGGTTGCCGTGCTTGACGACCTTGGCGCCCGTACCGGCGATGACGATCGCCGACATGGTGGAGATGTTCACGGTGTTCGCGCCGTCGCCGCCGGTGCCGACGATGTCGACGGTCGGCCCCGGCACCTCGATCACATTGGCGTGCTCGTACATCGCCTCGACGAACCCGGAGATCTCCTCGACGGTCTCGCCCTTGGCCCGCAGCGCCACCACGAATCCGGCGATCTGCGCGTCGGTCGCCTCACCGCGCATGATGAGGTTCATCGCCCAGGCGGTGTCGGCCGCGCTCAGGTCGTGGCCGTCGAGCAGACCGTTCAGCACGCGGGGCCAGGAACGGACCGCCGCGGTGTCGCCTCCGGCGGGGTTCACAGCGCTCATATGCCGCTCCTGGATCAGTCCCTGTGGGACTCCTAGTGGGAATAGGGACACCCTATCCAGCCCGGGGGCACGGTCGAAGGGCCCCGTCCGAGGTGCGGACGAGGCCCTTCGACCGTGTGTGGCGAAGCTGGGTGATCAGTGGTGGCCGTGGCCGCTCGTGATCTCCTTGTACTCCTCGGCGGTGGGCTTGGCGATCTGGCTGTCCTCGCCGTAGTACGACTTGCTGAGCTTGGCGCGCAGCTTCTCGGTGCCCTTCACCTTGCGCTCGACACCGTTCTCGTCGACCGTCGCGCCGATCACGGCCGGCGCGTACTGCTCGTGCGCGGTGAGCGTGTGCAGGGCCTCCTGGCTGAGCGGCTCGTGCACCTCGATGAACTCACCGTGCGGCAGGCGCTTGATGATGCCCGACTCGCGGCCGTGCAGCACCTTGTCCTTGTCGCGGCGCTGGAGGCCGAGGCAGATCCGCTTGGTGACGATGAACGCGATGACCGGGCCGACGAAGAACGCGATCCGCACGAACCAGGTGATCGCGTTGATCGACAGATGGAAGTGGGTGGCCCAGAGGTCGTTTCCACCACCGATCAGCAGCACCATGTACCAGGTGATCCACGCGACACCGAAGGCCGTACGCGTCGGCGCGTTGCGCGGGCGGTCCAGGATGTGGTGCTCGCGCTTGTCGCCGGTGACCCAGGACTCGATGAACGGGTAGACCGCGATCGCGACCAGGACCAGCGGGAAGATCATCAGCGGGATGAACACGCCCAGGACGAGCGTGTGGCCCCAGAAGTTGATCTCCCAGCCCGGCATGACACGGATCAGGCCCTCGGAGAAGCCCATGTACCAGTCGGGCTGCGCGCCGGTGGACACCTGGTCCGGACGGTACGGGCCGATGGACCAGATCGGGTTGATCGTGGCGATGGCCGAGATGACCGCGATGACACCGAAGACCAGGAAGAAGAAGCCTCCGGCCTTGGCCATGTAGACCGGCAGCAGCGGCATGCCGACGACGTTGTTGTTCGTCTTCCCGGGGCCCGCGAACTGCGTGTGCTTGTGGTAGAAGACCAGGATCAGGTGCGCGACCACCAGGCCGAGCATGATGCCCGGCAGCAGCAGTACGTGGACCGAGTAGAAGCGGGCCACGAAGTCGCCGCCCGGGAACTCGCCGCCGAAGAGGAAGAACGACAGGTACGTGCCCACGACCGGTACGGACAGGACTGCGCCCTGCATGAAGCGCACACCGGTGCCGGAGAGCAGGTCGTCCGGGAGCGAGTAACCGGTGAACCCGGTGAACATTCCCAGGACGAACAGCAGGAACCCGAACAGCCAGTTGACCTCACGCGGCTTGCGGAACGCACCCGTGAAGAACACGCGCATCATGTGCACGAACATGCCG
The DNA here is from genome assembly GCF_033441795.1 of Streptomyces sp. ADMS. Classification (NCBI taxonomy): domain Bacteria; kingdom Bacillati; phylum Actinomycetota; class Actinomycetes; order Kitasatosporales; family Streptomycetaceae; genus Streptomyces; species Streptomyces sp. ADMS. The sequence goes on from NZ_JAVFVX010000031.1 coordinate 52,550, forward strand.
GCGAGGAAGATCAGCGCCGCCCAGTGGTGGATCTGCCGGATCAGCAGACCACCGCGCACATCGAAGGAGATGTGCATGGTCGAGTTGAACGCCTCGGACATCAGCTGGCCCTGCAGCGGGATGTAGCTGCCGTGGTACTCCACCTCGTTCATCGACGGGTGGAAGAACAGCGTCAGATACACACCCGTGAGGATGATGATGATGAAGCTGTACAGGCAGACTTCACCGAGCATGAACGACCAGTGGTCGGGGAAGATCTTGCGCATGTTGGCCTTGGCCAGGGCGTAGATCCCCAGGCGGCCGTCGGCCCAGTCGGCGACACGTTCGCCGGCCGGTGCCTTCTCGCGCGACGAGCGCGCGTCGGGGTTCGTCGTAGTGCTCATCCGCGCTCCCAGAACGAAGGACCGACGGGCTCGTCGAAGTCGCCGAGCGCCTCGAGATAGCCCTCGTCGTTCACACCGATGCGCAGCTGCGGCAGGGCGTGACCGGCGGGGCCGAAGATCACCCGGGCACCGTCGGAGAGGTCGAAGGTGGACTGGTGGCAGGGGCAGAGCACATGGTGCGTCTGCTGCTCGTACAGGGAGATCGGGCAGCCGACGTGGGTGCAGATCTTCGAGTACGCCACGATGCCCTCGTGGGACCACTCGAGCTCGCGCTTGTCCTTGATGTCGTCCGGCTGGATACGGACGATCATCAGGGCGGCCTTGGCGATCTCGGTCTGGAACTCGTGGTCGTGCTCCTCCAGGCCGTCGGGCTTGGCGAAGGTGAGCGAACCGACCACGACGTCCGAGGGACGCAGCGGCTCGTTCGTGTTCATGTTGACGAGCAGCTTGCCCTTGGACCACAGGGTGTGGCGCAGCTTCGTCCCGGGCAGCGGGCCGAGGTCGCGCAGCAGCATGACGCCGGAGAGCGGGAACAGGGCCAGCGCACCGAACATCGTGTTGCGGACCAGCTTGCGCCGGCCGATCGCGGACTCCTTGGCGCCCTGCCTGAAGTCGGCCAGGACCTTCGCCTTGACCTCGGGCGGCGCCTCGATCGCGTGCCGCTCGTCGACGAGTTCCTCGTCGGACATCAGGGTGCGGGCCCAGTGGACCGCGCCGGCGCCGATCAGGAAGAGCGCCAGGCCGAGGGAGAGACCCAGCGCGAAATTCAGCGCGTTGAGGTGTCCGATCGGGAAGACATAGATCGCCTTGTCGTGCGGGATCGCCACGTAGGAGACGATGAAGGCAATAGTGGCCAGCATCGACAGCGTGAACATGAAGGCGACCGCGCGCTCGGACCGCTTGGCGGCCCGCTCGTCGATGTCCTGGACGCGGTGCTCGTGCGGCGGCAGCCCCGGGTCCGCGAACGGGTTCTTCTCGTCCGCGACGCCCACGGCACCGTGCTCGGTTTCCTGCGCGGCTGGCAGGTTCTCTTCTTGGATGTCTTGGCTACTCATGACTTCTTGGCCTTTGCGGTCCGAGCGGCGACCCAGACGGCGACCGCGATGAGCGCTCCGAGGCCGAAGATCCAGGCGAACAGGCCCTCACTGACCGGGCCGAGACCGCCCAGACCGAGGCCGCCGGGCTCCACGGTGTCCTCGCTGTTGACCGCGTCGAGGTACGCGATGATGTCCTTCTTGTTCTTCTCCGACAGCGTGGTGTCGGGGAAGGACGGCATGTTCTGCGGGCCGGTCTGCATGGCCTCGTAGATGTGCTTCGGGTCGACACCCTCAAGGTCCGGCGCGAACTTGCCGTGCGTGAGCGCACCGCCCTTGCCGGTGAAGTTGTGGCACTGGGCGCAGTTCGTGCGGAAGAGCTCGCCGCCCTTGGCGATGTCCGCGCCGTCGGGGCCGTACTGCTCCTCGGTCGGCACGGACGGACCGGAGCCCAGCGACGCGATGTACGCCGCGAGCTGGTCGATGTCGGCCTGCGAGTAGATGTTCTTCTTCTTCGGGATCTGCGCGCCCTGCGAGGTGGCGGCCGGCATACGGCCGGTCGCCACCTGGAAGTCGACCGCCGCGGCGCCCACGCCCACGAGGCTCGGACCGTCGGAGGTGCCCTGACCGCCGGTGCCGTGGCAGCTGGCGCAGCCCACCGAGTACAGCTTCTGCCCCTCGGTGATGGTGAGGGACTGGGCGGTCTCATCGGCCACTGCCTTGCTCGTGGGTGCGAGCGTGCCGTACAGCCCCCCGACGGCCGCCAGCGCGATGAGTAGGACGACGACCGCCGCCAGGGGATGGCGTCGTCGTGCGGAGAGCTTTTTCACGGATTACCCCGGTGTCAGGATCTTCAGCGTCGAGTCTTCTGGAGGTGTCGGGCGGACCCGATGTGAGGATCGGGCGAGCCGCGCTACTTGATCATGTAGATCGTGGCGAAGAGCCCGATCCAGACGACGTCGACGAAGTGCCAGTAGTAGGACACGACGATCGCGGCGGTCGCCTGCTCATGGGTGAACCTTCGCGCCGCGTACGTCCTGCCGAGGACGAACAGGAAGGCGATGAGACCGCCCGTCACGTGCAGCCCGTGGAAGCCGGTGGTCAGGTAGAACACCGAGCCGTACGGGTCGGACGAGAGCGAGAGCCCCTCGTGCTTGACCAGCTCGGTGTACTCGAGGACCTGACCGCCGATGAAGATCGCACCCATCACGAAGGTGACGATGAACCACATCCGGAGCTTCTTCACGTCACCGCGCTCGGCGGCGAACACGCCGAGCTGGCAGGTGAGGGAGGAGAGCACCAGGATCGTGGTGTTGGCCGCGGAGAACGGGAAGTTCAGGCTTGACGCCATCTCCTTCCAGTGATCCGGACCGGTCACCGATCGCAGGGTGAAGTACATCGCGAAGAGGGCCGCGAAGAACATCAGCTCGGAACTCAGCCAGATGATGGTTCCGACGCTGGTGAGGTTCGGCCGGTTGACCGACGGGTGCGCGTGCCCGGTTTCTACTGTCGTTGCTGTCGCCACGACCGACATTATGTCGGTCGCTTATCCCGCCCTCACCCCGGGGGGTGCCGTTCGGGGTGTCTGTGGGGTGTGTCCAGCCCGTATGGCCCATCGGACAGCCGTCCGAGCGGTGTTCAGACAGAGGGCCCGAAGGAGTAGCATCCGGCCCAACGGACCCGGTCCGTCTGTCCGTACGACGCTGATGTCTCGGAGGGAACAATGCAGCCGACCGCCACGGTGCTGGTCTACAGCGATGACTCCAACACCCGCGAGCAGGTGCGGTTGGCGACGGGGCGGCGGCCAGCTCCCGACGTTCCCGTCGTCGAGTTCCTGGAGTGCGCCACCCCCGCCGCCGTCCTGAAGGAGCTGGACAAGGGCGGGATCGACGTCTGTGTGCTGGACGGGGAGGCCGTGCCCATGGGGGGCATGGGGATGTGCCGGCAGATCAAGGACGAGGTGTTCGAGTGTCCGCCGGTGCTGTTGCTGATCGGACGGCCGCAGGACGCGTGGCTGGCGACGTGGAGCCGGGCCGAGGCGGCGGTCACCTTGCCGGTTGATCCGGTGGAGTTCGCGTCGGCGCTGGCTTCTCTGCTGCGGTCGAAGAGTGCCTTGAGCGCCTAGCGGGGTGGGGGTGCGGCCCGTTCGGCGGGTGCGGGTGCGATGTGGCCTGTCGCGCAGTTCCCCGCGCCCCTGTAAGCGCGCCCCCGGTCCTCATACGCTCTCCGGGGTCAGCCTTGCCCTGGCCTGCGTGCTCGCGCCCTCTGAGGTGCCACCCAGGAGGGCACTGCCTCCCTGCCACTTCTTCCAGTTCAGGTTCCAGTCGCCGAAGCCGTTGCCGAAGGTCTCCATCGTGTTGCCGTAGGAGTTGACGACCTTCACGATGTCGCCCTCGCGGACGTTGTCGAAGAACCACTCGGCGTTGCCGGTGCTCATGCCGACACAGCCGTGGCTGACGTTGGCGGAGCCCTGGGAGCCCACGGACCAGGGGGCGGCGTGGACGTACTCGCCGCTCCAGGTGACCCGGGTGGCGTAGTAGACGGGCAGGTCGTACGACTCGGCGCTGCCCTCGGCTATGCCGATACTGGTGCCGCGCATGCGTACGAAGTACTCCTTGCCGAGTACGACCTTGACGCCGTTGCGGGTCTCGAAGCCGGGCTTGCCGGTGGTGACCGGGATGGTGTTGATCACCTTGTCGTTCCTGTAGACGGTCATCTCGTGGGACGACGCGTCCGTGACGGCGATGACCCGGTCGCCGGTGGTGAACTTCAGGGTCTTGGCCGTGCCGCCCCAGAGGCGGTCGGCGATCTTGATGCCGGGCAGGTTGCTGCGCACCTGGACGGTGGCCCGGGCGGGCCAGTACTCCTTGGGGCGGTAGTGGAGTTTCCTGTCGTCCACCCAGTGCCACGCGCCCTCGGCGGCGGGGGTCGAGCCCACCTTGAGGGCTCGCTCGACTATCGCGCGCTGCGCCTTTCCCCGTACGGGTTCGCTGAGTTCGGCGGTCACCGGCTGGCCCACGCCGTAGGTGCCCGTCTTGGGGCCGAAGGTGACGTTCAGGCGCTTCTTGGTGGTGGGCCTGCTGGTGTCGAAGGTGAGGATCTCGCGGCCCGGGGCGCCGTCCTCGTCCTCCGTGCTCACCCGGACCGTGTAGCGGGCGCCTGCGGCCAGGGGGGAGGTGCTGTGCCAGCGGTGGCCGTCGGCTGATAGTTCGCCGGCCACGTAGCGTCCTGCGGCGTCGACGGCCGTGACGTCCGTGATGCGGCCGTCGGAGTCCTCGGAGGTGACCTCCAGGGGCTTGTCCGGGTCGGCCTTCCTGCCGTCGCCGAAAGAGCCGCCGAAGGAGATCTGCTCAGCCGCGTCGTACGGCTTCGCCGAGAGGGGGTGGCCGTCGGACCCGCAGGCTGTGGCGGACGCGCCCAGGGCGGCCACCAGGAGGGTGCAGCTGACGACCGTACGGTTACGCGGTGAGTGCCTCATGGACCCACGCTAAGAACGTGCGGCGGCCTCGGCGCGGCGGGTGATCCGTGCGAGGGAACGAGGGTGTGGCAAAAGAGGGAGCCCGGACCCTCCTGACGGAGTGTCCGGGCTCCCCTGAGCACTGAGCGTGTTACTGGGTGCGATTCTCACCGCGGTAGTACTCGAAGACCCAGCCCCACAGGCCGATCAGGAGCAGCGGGGCCGCGAAGTACGCCAGCCACCAGCCGATCGCGACGCTCAGGAACAGGAACGCGCCGCCGATCGCCAGCGAGAGCGGCTGCCAGCTGTGCGGGCTGAAGAACCCGACCTCACCGGCGTCGTCCGCGACGTCCGCTTCCTTGTCGTCCTGCGCGCCCACGTCGACCCGCCGTGCCGTGAAGGCCAGGTAGTAGCCGACCATGATGCACAGGCCGAAGGACAGGAAGAGCGCCGTGGTGCCCGCCGGCTCCTTCGACCACACACCGTAGACGATCGCCATGACGAGGACGAAGACGGAGAGCCAGATGAACAGCTTGCCCTGGACCTTCACTTGCCCGCCTCCTTGCCGCCGGCGAGAGCCTTCTCGCCGTGCCCGACGTTCTCCAGCTGGTCGAGCGCCGCGATCTCAGGGTGATGCAGGTCGAACGCCGGGGATTCGCTGCGGATCCTCGGCAGGGTGAGGAAGTTGTGGCGCGGGGGCGGGCAGGACGTGGCCCACTCCAGCGAGCGGCCGTAGCCCCACGGGTCGTCGACCTCGACCTTCTTGCCGTACTTCGCGGTCTTCCAGACGTTGTAGAAGAACGGGAGCACGGACAGACCGAGCAGGAACGAGCTGATCGTCGAGATCGTGTTCAGCGCGGTGAAGCCGTCGGCCGCGAGGTAGTCCGCGTACCGGCGCGGCATGCCCTCGGCGCCCAGCCAGTGCTGGACGAGGAAGGTGCCGTGGAAGCCGATGAACAGCGTCCAGAACGTGATCTTGCCGAGTCGCTCGTCGAGCATCTTGCCGGTCATCTTCGGCCACCAGAAGTGGAAGCCGGAGAACATCGCGAACACGACCGTGCCGAAGACGACGTAGTGGAAGTGCGCCACCACGAAGTAGGAGTCCGAGACATGGAAGTCCATCGGCGGCGACGCCAGGATGACACCGGTCAGACCACCGAAGGTGAAGGTGATCAGGAAGCCGGTGGCCCAGAGCATCGGGGTCTCGAAACTCAGGGACCCCTTCCACATCGTTCCGATCCAGTTGAAGAACTTCACGCCTGTCGGAACGGCGATCAGGAACGTCATGAAGGAGAAGAACGGCAGCAGCACACCGCCGGTGACGTACATGTGGTGCGCCCACACCGTCACGGACAGGCCCGCGATCGCGATGGTCGCGGCGACCAGGCCCATGTAGCCGAACATCGGCTTGCGGGAGAAGACCGGGATGACCTCGGAGATGATGCCGAAGAACGGCAGCGCGATGATGTACACCTCTGGATGCCCGAAGAACCAGAACAGGTGCTGCCACAACAGGGCCCCACCGTTCGCGGCATCGAAGATGTGCGCGCCGAATTTCCGATCCGCCTCCAGCGCGAAGAGCGCGGCGGCCAGGACGGGGAAGGCCAGCAGGACGAGGACCGCGGTCAGCAGCACGTTCCACACGAAGATCGGCATGCGGAACATGGTCATGCCCGGGGCGCGCATGCAGATGATGGTGGTGATGAAGTTGACCGCGCCGAGGATGGTGCCGAAGCCGGAGAAGGCCAGGCCCATGATCCACAGGTCGGCGCCGATGCCCGGGGAGCGGACGGCGTCCGACAGCGGGGAGTAGGCGAACCAGCCGAAGTCGGCCGCACCGGAGGGGGTGAGGAAGCCGCCGACCGCGATGAGCGAGCCGAACAGGTACAGCCAGTAGGCGAACATGTTCAGCCGCGGGAACGCGACATCGGGGGCGCCGATCTGCAGCGGCATGATCCAGTTGGTGAAACCGGCGAACAGCGGCGTCGCGAACATCAGCAGCATGATCGTGCCGTGCATCGTGAACGCCTGGTTGAACTGCTCGTTCGACATGATCTGCAGACCCGGCCGGGCCAGCTCGGCGCGCATGAACAGCGCCATCACGCCACCGATGCAGAAGAACGCGAACGACGTCACCAGATACAGCGTGCCGATCGTCTTGTGGTCCGTGGTGGTGAGCCACTTGATGACCACGCTGCCGGGCTGCTTGCGCCGTACCGGCAGCTCGTTCTCGTACGAGTCCTCAGCTGCGGCGGCACCCTGGGGTTCGTTGGTGATGCTCACAGGTTCGTCGTCTCCCGGTTCTTCTCGTGGCTCGTCTGCGCGATGCCGGCGGGAATGTAACCGGTCTGCCCCTTCTTCGCGAGGTCCTTGAGGTGCTGCTCGTAGCGCTCGGGGGAGACGACCTTCACGTTGAACAGCATCCGGGAGTGGTCGACGCCGCAAAGCTCCGCACACTTGCCCAGGAAGGTGCCCTCCTTGTTGGGGGTCACCTGGAAGGCGTTGGTGTGGCCCGGGATGACGTCCTGCTTCATCAGGAACGGCACCACCCAGAAGGAGTGGATGACGTCACGCGAGGTGAGGACGAAGCGGACCGTCTTGCCCTTGGGGAGCCAGAGGGTCGGGCCGGGGTTGCCGGTCTGCGGGTTCCTCGTACCGGGCGTGCCGACGTCGTAGACGCCGCCGGCGTTGGCCGGGAATGCCTCCTTGAACCGGTCCGGAATGGCGGCCAGGTTCTCGTCGGTGTTCGCGTCGCCGGTGGAACCCTCGACGTTCTCGATGTAGTTGAAGCCCCAGCTCCACTGGAAGCCCACGACGTTGACCGTCAGGTCGGGCTTCTTGGAGACATCGAGGAGCTTCGACTCGTCACGTGCCGTGAAGTAGAAGAGCACCGAGACAATGATCAGCGGGACCACGGTGTACAGCGCCTCGATGGGCATGTTGTACCGGGTCTGCGGAGGTACTTCGACCTTGGTGCGGCTGCGCCGGTGGAACATGGCGCTCCACAGGATCAGGCCCCAGACCAGCACGCCGGTGGCGAGCGCGGCGGCCCACGACCCCTGCCACAGGGAGAGGATCCGCGGAGCCTCTTCCGTGGTGGGGGTGGGCATACCAAGGCGGGGAAAGTCCTTGTATGTGCAACCGGTCGCGGTCACCAGGACCAGGCCCGCAGTCATCGCCTGCAGCAGCTTCCGCCGCATCGGGCGCCGCGGCGTGGGGGTACCGCCCGCGCCCTTCAGGCAGCGGGGGAGGTCGGAGCCGTTGGGACTCACGTAGCGCCTTCCCGAGAGTCTCGCCCGCGCGGGTTGGCTGCGGCCTGCCTTCTCGCTGGTCGCCGCCCTGCGTCGGGCAGGGGTTTGGATGTTTATGCGGACCAAACCCTACTGGACGCAATTTGGGGTCGCGCGGGGAGGGTCCCCAACGCGCCGGGGGTCACCCCGAAGGGGTGGGATGGGTGTGATTGGGGGCGTTCTGACGGGGATTCGGGGCGCCCGGCGGGGTGGGCGGGATCTCTCGTTCGCCGGGTGAGGAGTGCGTTGTGGCCTGTCGCGGGGTTCCCCGCACCCAGGTGGGGACCCGCGCCCCTGGCAGAGGACTTAGCGTTGGCTCGTGGCCTACTTCGACGCTGCTTCCGCTGCCCCCCTTCACCCTGTTGCCCGGCAGGCTCTGCTGGCGTCTCTTGATGAGGGGTGGGCCGATCCCGCACGTTTGTACAGGGAGGGGCGGCGGGCCCGGATGTTGCTGGACGCCGCTCGTGAGGCCGCGGCGGAGGCGGTGGGGTGCCGGGCCGATGAGCTGACGTTCGTGTCGTCCGGCACCCGGGCCGTGCACGTCGGTGTGGCCGGTGCGCTCGCCGGGCGGCGTCGGGCCGGACGTCACCTGATCGTGTCGGCGGTCGAACACTCGTCGGTGCTCCACTCGGCGGAGGACTGGGAGGCGGCGGGCGGGGCGGTGACGACCGTCCCCGTGGATCGCGCCGGTTCCGTGGCCGTCGAGGGGTACGAGGCCGCCGTACGGCCTGACACGGCGCTGGCCTGTCTCCAGTCGGCCAGTCACGAGGTGGGGACCGAGCAGCCGGTGGAACAGGTGGCCGAGGTGTGCCGGGCGGCCGGGGTGCCGTTGCTGGTGGACGCGGCGCAGTCGTTGGGGTGGTCGGCGGTTCCGGGGCCCTGGTCGCTGTTGGCCGCGAGTGCCCACAAGTGGGGCGGGCCCTCCGGGGTGGGGCTGCTTGCCGTGCGGAAGGGGGTGCGGTTCGCGGTTCAAGGGCCCGTGGACGAGCGGGAGTCGGGGCGGGCCGCCGGGTTCGAGAACCTTCCGGCGATCGTCGCGGCGGCCGCTTCCCTGCGCGCGGTGCGGGCCGAGGCGGACCAGGAGGCGGTGCGGCTCCGGGAGCTGACGGAGCGGATCCGGGTGCGGGTGCCTCAGCTGGTCACGGACGTGGAGGTGGTCGGCGATCCCGTCCGGCGACTGCCCGGTGTCGTCACCTTCTCCTGTCTCTATGCCGACGGGGAGACACTGCTGCACGAGCTGGACCGTGCCGGTTTCTCCGTTTCCTCCGGGTCGTCCTGTACGAGCAGCACGTTGACGCCGAGCCATGTGCTGAGGGCGATGGGGGTGCTGAGCGAGGGAAACGTGAGGGTCTCGTTGCCCTTCGGGACCCCTGCCGAGGAGGTCGACCGGTTCCTGTCCGTCCTGCCGGGCGCGGTGGCGGCCGTACGGGAGAAGCTGGGCGCGCCGGTTCCGGTGACGGTCGCTGTCGTCGGCGCGGGGGACTCACTCGTCGTCGACGCCCTCGGCAAGCGGTGCCCGATCCCGGTGATCGAGCTGGCGAAGGTCATCGGCGATGTGGCGGTGGGCGCCACGGTCCGGGTCCTGTCGGACGACGAGGCGGCGCGGCTGGACATTCCGGCGTGGTGCGAGATGCGCGGGCAGGAGTACGTCGGTGAGGAGCCGGCGGACCAGGGCTCGGCCTTTCTGGTCCGCCGGCTCTCCTGACTCAGCCCAGGTGCTGCTGGACCTCGGTCGCCGCGTCGTCGCCGTACGCCTTGCGGAAGCGGTCCATGAAGTGGGCGCGCCGGAGCTGGTACTCCTGGGTGCCGACCGTCTCGATGACCAGGGTGGCGAGCATGCAGCCGACCTGCGCGGCGCGCTCCAGGGAGACGCCCCACACCAGCCCGGACAGGAAGCCGGCGCGGAACGCGTCGCCGACGCCCGTCGGCTCGACCCTGGCCTCCTCGTCCGGGACGCCGACCTCGATCGGCTCCTCGCCGACGCGCTCGATGCGCACGCCCTTGGCGCCGCGGGTGGTCACCCGGGTGCCGACCTTGGCGAGGATCTCGGCGTCGGACCAGCCGGTCTTCGACTCGATGAGGCCCTTCTCGTACTCGTTCGAGAAGAGGTACGCGGCGCCCTCCAGCAGGATCCTGATGTCGTCGCCGCCCATGCGGGCGATCTGCTGGGAGAAGTCGGCGGCGAACGGGATGGACCGAGCGCGGCACTCCTCGGTGTGGCGGAGCATCGCCTCCGGGTCGTCCGCGCCGATCGAGACCAGGTCGAGGCCGCCGACGCGGTCGGCGACGGTCTTCAGCTCGATGAGCCGGGCCTCGCTCATGGCCCCGGTGTAGAAGGAGCCGATCTGGTTGTGGTCGGCGTCGGTGGTGCACACGAAACGGGCGGTGTGCATCGTCTCCGAGATGCGCACCGAGTCGGTGTCCACGCCGTGGCGGTCCAGCCAGGCGCGGTACTCGTCGAAGTCGGCGCCGGCCGCCCCGACCAGGATCGGCCTGGTGCCGAGCTGGCCCATGCCGAAGGCGATGTTCGCGCCCACGCCACCCCGGCGTACGTCGAGGTTGTCGACCAGGAAGGAGAGCGAGACCGTGTGCAGCTGATCCGCTACGAACTGGTCGGCGAAACGGCCGGGGAAGGTCATGAGGTGGTCGGTGGCGATGGAGCCGGTGACAGCGATACGCACGGCGAGGACACTCTCCTGCGAGGGGAGGCGGATTGACAGTTCACGCTACCCGGTCGGCCCGTGCTCGCTGTAGCAGGCAAAACTACCCGATAGTAGATCTTTCTCGGTCGGGTATCCGGTGCATACGGTTCCGCTATGACGAACTTCAAGGTCAACCAGGTCCAGCAAGTACAACAGGTCCGTCCGGGCCCGGACCTCGAAGGGGACCTTGCCTCCCTGCGCGGCGACTGCGCCCGGATGGCACCGCACTGGACGGCCCCGGACCGGATCATCGCCCTGCCCGTCTCCCCGTCCCGTATCCACGGCGTGACCGTCCCGCCCGCCTCGGCACGGCTGGTGGACGCGATGTCCGAGTACGGCGACTGACGGGCGGCGACGGACGGCACCCCGCCGACAGGCGCTCGACGGGAACCGTGCGCTCCCCTGTTGCGTCCCATCGCTGTCCCCCGTAAAGGGGATGCGGTGTACGACCTCTCGGTGCCTGTCGGTGACAGGGCCGTGCCGGTCGGGACAGCCGGGACAGCTGGGAGCCGAAGGAGCGATGCCGTGAACACCGAGCGACCCGATCACGACGACGCCGACGACAAGGCCACCGAGGCCGACGCCGGCGGCACCACCGAGGCCGCACCCGAGGAGAGCGGCGCGGAGCGTCCGTCCCGGCGCCGGTCCCCGGTGCTCGTCGCCTCGGTCGCCGCCGCGGTCCTGCTGGTCGGGGGCGGCGGGGCGTACCTCGCCGCCGACGTGACCGGCGGCTCGGCCGACGGCAGTCGTACGGACAACACGTCGGCGCCGGGCGGCGACGGCACCACTCCCCCACCACTGGCCCTCGACGGTTACACCGGGGGCGACGCCTCGGGCGGTACGAGCGGCATCGCGCCCGGCGAACCCGACCCGAACGGCGTGACCTACCGGGCCGACGGCGCGCTGCCCGCCGGGCCGGCCTCGGCACCGGTGTACTCGGCGGCGAAGAACGGCGAGGAAACGGTCACGGCCGCCGAGGTGACCCGGCTGGCCAAGGCGCTCGGCGTCGAGGGGAAGCCGGTGGCGGAGGCCGACGGCTGGCTGGTCGGCGCGGCGAAGGACGGGACGGGTCCGATTCTGCGGGTGAACAAGCAGGCGCCGGGAACCTGGTCGTTCAGCCGGTACCTCGCCGGGGGCTCCGACAACTGCAAGGGCACGACCGTGTGCACGCAGGACACCGGTGCGGGGGCGACCGTCGATCCGGTGAGCGAGGCGGTGGCGAAGAAGGCCGCGGCGCCCGTCCTGAAGGCGGTCGGCCAGGACGACGCGAAGCTGGACGCGAGCCAGCTCATGGGCACGCAGCGGGTGGTGAACGCCGACCCGGTCGTCGGCGGGCTGCCCACCTACGGCTGGACGACCGGCATCCAGGTCAGCGCGCAGGGCGAAGTGGTGGGCGGCAGCGGCCAGTTGGTGACGCCGGTGAAGGGCGACACGTATCCGGTGCTCGGCGCCAAGGCCACGCTGGCCCTGCTCAACGAGCCGGGGGCGGTGGTGGCTCCCGAGCCCCGTATGGGCATCGGGGGCTGCGCCGGCCCCGTACCGCTGAAGGACCGCCTGGAGGCGCCGTGCGGTACGACGACGGGACAGAAGGAGACGCTCACGGTCGACAAGGCGGTGTTCGGACTGGCCTCGCACTCCGTGTCCGGGCGGCCGGCGCTGGTGCCGTCGTGGCTGTTCGAGGTACGGGCGCAGGGTGCGGCCGAAGGCTTCACGGTGACGTATCCGGCGGTCGACCCCCGGTATCTGGCCGGGGCCGGGTCCGGGTCGAGCGCGGACCCGTCTCCGACGCCCACGCCTACCGCGCCGGGGGACGAGCCGACGCCCGGGACGACGACGGGTGAGACAACGGTCGAGGGCTACACGGTCTCCGGCGACGGCAAGGAGCTGACCGTGGGCTTCTGGGGCGGGGCGTGCAGCGCGTACTCGGCGTCGGCGAGGGAGGAGGGGGGCGAGGTGACGGTGACGGTGACCTCGACGTCCGAGAAGGGCAAGGTCTGCATCCTGATCGCCAAGGCCAAGTACGAGACCGTGCAGCTGAACGAGCCGCTGGGTGACCGGAAGGTCGTCGGGGCGGACGGGCAGGCGATCCCCGAGGGCGATTTCGCCAAGAAGTAGTGGGCCCGGACCCCTGTTCGGATCCCTTGCTGTGCGTGAAGGCGGCGCCCCCCTCGGAGGGGGGCGCCGCCTTCACGCAATGGGCCTGTGTGGCCTACGACACGAGCCATGGCCTAGTTGAAGGAGTCACCGCAGGCACAGGAGCCCGTCGCGTTCGGGTTGTCGATCGTGAAGCCCTGCTTCTCGATCGTGTCGACGAAGTCGATGGAGGCGCCGCCGAGGTAGGGAGCGCTCATACGGTCGGTGACGACCTTGACGCCGTCGAAGTCCTTGAGGACGTCACCGTCGAGGGAACGCTCGTCGAAGAACAGCTGGTAGCGCAGCCCCGAGCATCCGCCGGGCTGAACCGCGACACGCAGGGCGAGGTCCTCGCGGCCTTCCTGGTCGAGCAGGGCCTTGACCTTCGCCGCAGCGGCGTCGGACAGGATGATGCCGTCGGTGACGGTGCTGGTCTCGTCCGATACGGACATCTACATCTCTCCCGGGTTGTACGGAGACTGCTTGCCGACGAGTGCAACCGGCGGGGCCGCGGATTCATTCCGGGGCCGAGAGTCTGTCTTTCCGTGCTGGCTTTTCCGTCTGGCTTTTCCGTTCTCCTCCCCATGCTCGCACACACGCAGAATCGCGAACAGCGGCCTGTGCACAGGGTCCGGTCGGGCTCCGGGATTCATGTCACATCGACGCTATGGACCTCGTCAAAGTGACGTGAAGGGGTTACGATAGATAACGTCAATTAGACGAAAAGGCGTGAACGGAAGAACAGAAAGGGTGCGTGTCGTGACCACCGCCCAGACGCAGGACCTCGACGTACAGCCGACTCCCCTCGCCCTGCTGCTCCTCGGCCGCGAGGCCGACCCGAGGAGCGAGCGCGGCGTCGACTGCCCCGGCGACCTGCCCTCCCCCTCCGACCCGGACCTGGTGGCACGTGCCCGTGCGGCCAAGGAGAAGCTCGGCGACAAGGTCTTCGTCCTCGGCCACCACTACCAGCGCGACGAGGTCATCCAGTTCGCGGACGTCACGGGCGATTCCTTCAAGCTGGCCCGGGACGCGGCGGCGCGCCCGGAGGCGGAGTACATCGTGTTCTGCGGTGTGCACTTCATGGCGGAGTCTGCGGACATCCTGACCGGCGACGACCAGAAGGTGGTCCTGCCCGACCTGGCCGCCGGCTGCTCGATGGCGGACATGGCGACGGCCGAGCAGGTCGCCGAGTGCTGGGACGTCCTGACGGAGGCCGGGGTGGCCGACCAGGTCGTGCCCGTCTCCTACATGAACTCCTCGGCGGACATCAAGGCGTTCACCGGCAAGCACGGCGGCACGATCTGTACGTCGTCCAATGCCGAGCGCGCCCTTGAGTGGGCGTTCGAACAGGGCCAGAAGGTCCTGTTCCTGCCGGACCAGCACCTGGGCCGCAACACGGCCGTACGGGACATGGGGATGTCGCTCGACGACTGCGTCCTCTACAACCCGCACAAGCCGAACGGCGGCCTGACGGCGGAGCAGCTGCGCAACGCGAAGATGATCCTGTGGCGGGGCCACTGCTCGGTGCACGGCCGCTTCAGCCTGGACTCGGTGAACGACGTCCGGGCCCGGATTCCCGACGTGAACGTCCTGGTCCACCCGGAGTGCAAGCACGAGGTGGTGGAGGCGGCGGACTACGTCGGCTCGACCGAGTACATCATCAAGGCGCTGGAGGCGGCCCCGGCCGGCTCCAAGTGGGCCATCGGCACGGAACTGAACCTGGTACGCCGCCTGGCGAACCGTTTCGCGCCCGAGGGCAAGGAGATCGTCTTCCTCGACAAGACGGTCTGCTTCTGCTCGACCATGAACCGCATCGACCTCCCCCACCTGGTCTGGACCCTGGAGTCCCTGGCCGAGGGCAAGCTGGTCAACCGGATCGCGGTGGACCGGGAGACGGAGACGTTCGCGAAGCTGGCGCTGGAGCGGATGCTGGCGCTGCCGTAGGCGGGCGAGCGGCGCTGCCCGTGTCCGTTCGGGTGCGCTCGCGTTCTTAGGGATGTACATCTTAGATGTGCATCCCTAAGAACTGCCGAGGTGACCGTGCCCCGACCGTCTCGCCGTAGCATCCTCAAGCCACCCCCGCTAACCCGGTAGAACGGGGCGTTTCACGCCACGCTGTCACGGAGGGGCAGGGTTGGCACGTTGCCGCTCGTGGAGGGCGCCGACGGCCAGGAGCGCGTAGGCGAGCACGCTCATCACGCTCCAGCGGTGCCAGGAGATCCAGCAGGTGACCTGGCCTGTGTCGAGGTGGGCCAGGCCCTTGGCTCCCTGGAAGTCCTCCTCAGTGCGCCACTGGTGAAACACCCCAAGACGGTTCGAACTTGGCGGAGTTGGCGATAATCCAGGTAGATGCCCTGCTGCGCCTGGCCGCGCTGGTCGATCGGCTGCGGGGTCGAGGCGACGACGCAGAACGCACCGCCGGTCCTGGGCATGAAACCGTTCCCGCATCATTGCCCAACACCCTCTGCCAGACAGTGCACTGGCGGTGCCGGCGCCGCAGAACCCCCATCAGAGCTGCCCTTCCTCTGAAGCGCCTCCTGGTCGTTGCGGCCGACGCTGCGCAGCCCATGCGGCCTGAGGGGTGACGCGTGCCGCGGCGCCCGCGGAGGAGACTGCGCGCAGGACGGGACGCCATGGGGCGGTCTCACGTCGAGAGGAGGGGGCGCAAACAATCCAGGTCAGCCGAAGAGGGCCACACCTCTGACGATCGCCACCACGGCAAAGACAACCGCCAGAATGGCCCACACGACCTTGAGGTGATCTGGAGTGAACCGCGGGCTGGGCGGTCCGCCCGGTGTGACCATCCCGATGATGTCGTACACCCGGAGGGCCAGGTTGCGGTAGTCCAGGGCGATCAGTGAGCCGAGGACTGCGACCGCCACGGCCCATACGAACTGAAACACACGTTCTCCAAGCTCCAGGTCCGGGCGGGTTCCGTACGCGTCCGAGACGCGTACGAAACCCGCTCACATTACGCGCTACCAGGTCCAGAGCTTAGTGACGCCGGTCACGCCCGAGCCGAAGCTCGCGCTGACGCCAGCACCGAGCCCGAATCCGACCTCATTGGTGCGCACGATGTCACCGCGCGCGTTGCGGGTGCCGAACGTGCCACGGTGGCTGACGGAGACCATCAGTCCGTCGCCCACGGCCACACCCACACCGGCCGCTTCACCGCGCACCTGGTCGAAGTCGTCGGCGTTGCTGTTGATGAACCCGAGGGTGACTCCGGCGCCGACACCGACGGCCTCCTCGAGCGTGCCGCTCACCCCGTAGTCCACCTTTCCGTCGGGGCGAGTGGTCCTGACGAAGCAACCGGTCGCCTCACCGCCAACGCCGAAGGCGCCACCGGGGCTGAGGCAGATGCCCGACGTGTTCTTGTACGACATGACATAGTCCGCAGCATCGCCGACACCATTCTTGGCACTGTCCCATGCGCCTCCCCAGTCGCCGTTCTTGACGCTCCCCCAGAAACCGTCGTCCTTCTTGGGTGCGGGACCCGGGTTGGGCGGCGGTGTGGTCTTGAGCCACCCTGTGGGTGCCGGTGCCGAGGGCAAGTTGAGGTTGCGGCGGCCGGGGATGCCGCCGAGGCCGGTGGGCTTGGTGTTGCCCTGGACAAGCGGGGGGGGCGGGCTCCGCAGCGGCAAGCTCGGACCCAGCCCTCGGAGTTGTTGCTGACGGTCTTCTTCTTGGGCTTGTACGTGCCGTAGGTCCCGTTGCTTCCGGAGCAGTACGCGACGCCATCGCCGCAGCCACCGCGGAAACCAGCGCCCGCATCCGTCTTCCGTGCACGCCGCCAGCGCGACGCCCCCGTCTCGAACTCACAACCCCACCCCGTGTTCACAACCCAGTCATGACTCTTGCTCGGCGCAATATTTGCCATGGACATGAGAATGAAAACATCATGTGATGAAACTGTGACCGATGGGGGCAGTGGTGCACCGTGGCTGCATTCGGGCGGCGCTTCCACAAGAGCCGCACCCAGGCTGCCCGCCGGGAAGGGCGTACGACGCCGTCGCGCGCCTGCGCAAACCCCGCCCCTCCCCTGACTCCCCTGCCTGCACACCCTCCCTACCCTTCGGGCAATCGCGCCCCCGACTCACCGCGATCCGCAACACATCCCCCAGCGCTTCGGCAAGCCGTACCCCGGCGAACCTCAACTCCCGTTCCCCCGCGCCCTCCCCGGCCAGCAACGGCCTCGCCTGCCCCAGTACGAACTCCGCCGAGTCGAGCAGTTCCGTCTCCAACTCGTCCGCCATGCACGACAGTCGGCTGTCCGGGTCGGACGTACTGAGGTAGCACGGGCCGCCCTCCGGCGTGGTCCACGGCAGCAGCCGTAGTTGTGCACCCATTCCGTCTCGCATCATCACGTGACTCCCTTCGCTCCAGTCCCCCTGGCGGCCACAAGCACCGGCAATTACCGCTTGTGCCTACATCGTCACCGTGCGGCACGCGCCCCCAACAGGGGATGCGTGTCCCAGCGTTGAGATCGGGACGACCGGCACAAGAGACGCGAGACAAGAGGCGAGACCGATGACGTTCAAACCGCAGCAGCTGACCCCGTACCACTCCGCCCGCCACTACTTCGGCGCGGAGCAGCGCCGCCAACGCGAGGCCGCGCGGCTGTCGCTCGTACAGCTGGCGGACATCCTCAGCTCCAGCAAGAGCACGCTGGCCCGCGTCGAGACGGCCGAACTGATACCGCCACCCGACCTGCCCGCACAACTCGACGCAGCCTTCGGCACCGACAAACACTTCCACGGGCTGTACGAACTGGCCAACGCGAAGCGCATCCGGACCAGTACCGCCGGTTCATGGACTTCGAGGCGCAGGCGGCGGTCATCGAGACGTACGACCCACAGGTCGTCCCAGGGCTGTTGCAGACCAGGGAGTACGCCGACGCCCTGCTCAGCCTCCAAGAGGAGCTGCCCCGGGAGAAGGTAGAAGAACTCGTCAACGCCCGCATGTCCCGCCAGGATCGCCTCCGCTCGGCACAGCCCCCTCTCCGGTGGGCGATCATCGACGAGGCGGTCCTGCGGCGGCCGTTCGGTGACGCGGAGTGCATGCACAAACAACTGGCCTGGCTACTCGAACAGGTGGATACTCCGGAAAGCAAGGTCCAGGTGATGCCCTTCAGTGCCGGTCCCTACTTCCTGATGGGTGGCGTACTGAACCTGCTGAACCTTCCCAACGGCTCCACCATGGCCTACGAAGAGGGCATCGAGGTCGGCCACCTTTACGAGGACCGGGAGTCGGCGAAGAAATGGCGGCGACGCTACGACGTACTCCGCGCCAACGCCCTCTCGCCAGCCACCTCGGCGGAGCTGATCCGACAGGCGATGGAGGACTACACGTCATGCGACACACCCCCGAGCTGAACTCCGCCCACTGGCGCCGGAGCAGCTACAGCAACGCCAGTGGGGGGGCCTGCGTCGAGATCACCGAGGACCTCCCCTGTGTCGTCCCCGTCCGCGACAGCAAGAACCCCCAAGGTCCCGTACTCGTCGTCCCAGCCGCGATCTGGGACACGTTCGTCAACTCCCTGAAGGCATAGGGCAGAAAAAGGGGACGGACGGGGCGCCCAAGCGTTCCGGCCGTCCCCCTCGCTCATCAGGCCGTCACACCCCCGCTGTCTCCGACACCTCCGGCTTCGGCTCCCGTTTCGCCGCCTTCCACCACCGCTTCCACAACCCCGTACCCCTGGCCGCGGTACTGGTCGATCTGTGTAGAGGCGGGCGCTCATTACGCGGTCCCCACTCCGGCCGCAGTACACCCCGCGGAGCTCACTCCACCCTCGGGCGTACCAGTCCCGACTCGTAGGCGATGACGACGAGCTGCGCCCTGTCCCGGGCGCCCAGCTTGGCCATGGCCCGGTTGACGTGCGTCTTCACCGTCAACGGGCTCACCTCCAGCCGCTCCGCTATCTCGTCGTTCGAGTGCCCGCCGGCGACCTGCACCAGCACCTCGCGCTCCCGCCCGGTCAGCGCGCCCAGCCGCTCGGCACGCGCGGGGTCGCGGCCGTCGTCCAGTACGTCGCCCTGTGCGAGGAACCGGGCGATCAGCCCCTTGGTGGCGGCCGGCGACAGCAGCGCCTCGCCCGCGGCGGCGACCCTGATGGCGTTCAGCAGCTCATCGGGCTCGGCCCCCTTCCCGAGGAACCCGGACGCGCCCGCGCGCAGCGACTGCACCACGTACTCGTCGACCTCGAACGTCGTCAGCATCACGACCCGTACATGCGCGAGCCCGGGATCCGCGCTGATCAGCCGGGTCGCGGCCAGTCCGTCGGTGCCCGGCATCCGGATGTCCATCAGCACCACGTCGGCGCGCTGCTCCCGCACCAGCCGCACCGCCTCCGCACCGTCGGACGCCTCCCCGACCACCTCCATGTCGGACTCCGAGTCCACGAGCACGCGGAAGGCGCTGCGCAGCAGTGCCTGGTCGTCGGCGAGCAGGACACGGATCGTCATCAGCGGTCCTCAATGAAAATCGGTGAATCGGCGAATCGTCTTTTCTGCTGTCTACGCGGTTCTCTGTACGGGGCTGCCCGCGCCGTCCCCGGCACGCGCGCTGCTCTTCAACGGCAGGATCGCATGCACCCGGAAGCCGCCTCCGTATCGGGGACCCACGCTGCAGTTGCCGCCGACCGCGGTGACGCGCTCCCGCATCCCGAGCAGCCCGTGCCCGCCGCCGTCCTCGGGCCCGTTGCCCTGCCCGGGACCGTTGTCGAGCACGGTGATCTCGATGTTCGGCCCCACCCGTACGACGCTGACCTCGGCCTTCGCCGCCCCGCCCGCATGTTTCCGTACGTTCGTCAGGGCCTCCTGGATCACCCGGTACGCCGCCAGGTCGATGGCCGCGGGGAGGGTGGTCCCCTGGTCGGCGCGGGCGACCTCGACCTGGAGTCCGGCGTTGTGGAAGGTGCCGACCAGCTCGTCGAGCCGGTGCAGACCGGGCGCGGGCTCGGTGGGCGCTTCCGGGTCCCCGGACTGGCGCAGCAGCCCGACGGTCGCGCGCAGCTCGTTCAGCGCCGAGCGGCTGGCCTCCCGTACGTGGGCGAGGGCCTCCTTGGCCTGGTCGGGGCGCTTGTCCATGACGTGCGCGGCGACTCCGGCCTGGACGTTGACGAGGGCGATGTGGTGGGCGACCACGTCGTGCAGGTCACGGGCGATGCGCAGCCGCTCCTCGGCCACGCGGCGGCGGGCCTCCTCCTCGCGGGTGCGTTCCGCTCGCTCGGCGCGCTCTCTTATGGCGCCGACGAAGGCACGGCGGCTGCGTACGGCGTCCCCTGCGGTCGCGGCCATGCCGGTCCAGGCGAAGATGCCGAGGTTCTCCTGCGCGTACCAGGGCAGGGGGCCGGCCAGCATCGCGGAACCGGTGAGGACGGTCATGGTGACAAGGCCGACGCGCCAGGTGGTGGGGCGGTCGGTGGCCGACGCGACGGTGTAGAGGGCGATCACCGCGGACATCGCGACG
The DNA here is from genome assembly GCF_033441795.1 of Streptomyces sp. ADMS. Lineage (NCBI taxonomy): Bacteria > Bacillati > Actinomycetota > Actinomycetes > Kitasatosporales > Streptomycetaceae > Streptomyces > Streptomyces sp. ADMS. The sequence goes on from NZ_JAVFVX010000031.1 coordinate 73,019, forward strand.
GGGGCACGGGGGTCGGCGGTGACCGACTCGACCAGGGAGGCGGCGCCGGTGAACGCGAGCACCTTCACGGGGTCGCGGCGGCGGAGGATGAGCGCTGCGGCGCCCAGCACCATGAGGAACAGGCTGAGGGGGTCAGGGGTGCGGGCGGTCCAGGCGCCGCCGTGGCTCCCGTGGGGGTCGACGAACGAGGCTGCCAGCATGCAGACGAGGACGGCTCCGGCAAGGGCCACGTCCAGCGCGAGGGGGTGCGCCTTCAGATGGCATCGGGCGCGCTGGAGGTGGGTCACGTTCGTCAAGGTAACTCACCTGGGCGTTGCTGGGGACTGCCGTCCCCAGACCCCTGCTACGGCCCTGAACGGGCCTTGTCCTCAAACGCCGGACGGGCTGAAATTGCCGACCGGCGCAAACGGGGTCACCCCGGGATCAGGCCGTCGTCGCTCAGCAGCTCCCTGACCTCCTCCAGTGTCGCGTCAGGCGACGGGAGGATCAGTTCGGAGGGTTCCAAGGAGTCGTCCGGCAAGGGGTCGCCCAGTTCGCGGACCTTGGCCAGGAGCGACTGAAGGGTCCGGCGGAAGCCGGGGCCGTCGCCGATCTCCATTTCCGCCAGGAGCACGTCGTCCAGCTTGTTCAGTTCGGTGAGGTGGCTGTCCGCCAGCCTCACCTGGCCCTCCCCCATGATCCGTACGATCATGTCGCCCTCCTCAGGCGTGGCCCTACTGCTTGTCGAAGCGCGGAGTGTCGTTCGGCTGCTGCTGTGACTGCTGCTGGCCGCTGCCGCCCTCGATGGCCTGCTGTCCCGCCGACGAACCTCCGGCCAGCTCCGCCTTCATGCGCTGCAGCTCCAGCTCCACATCCGTACCACCGGAGAGCCGGTCCAGCTCGGCCTGGAGATCGTCCTTCGCCATGCCCGTGGGGTCGTTCAGGGCGCCCGAGGCGAGCAGCTCGTCGATCGCACCGGCGCGTGCCTGGAGCTGTGCCGTCTTGTCCTCGGCCCGCTGGATCGCCAGGCCCACGTCGCCCATCTCCTCGGAGATGCCGGTGAACGCCTCGCCGATCCGGGTCTGGGCCTGGGCGGCGGTGTACGTCGCCTTGATCGTCTCCTTCTTGGTACGGAAGGCGTCGACCTTGGCCTGGAGGCGCTGCGACGCGAGCGTGAGCTTCTCCTCCTCGCCCTGGAGGGTCTGGTGCTGCGTCTCCAGGTCCGTCACCTGCTGCTGCAGGGCGGCGCGGCGCGAGAGCGCCTCGCGGGCCAGGTCCTCACGGCCCAGTGCGAGCGCCTTACGGCCCTGGTCCTCCAGCGTGGAGGACTGCTTGTTCAGCTGGGCGAGCTGCAGCTCCAGGCGCTTGCGGCTGGTCGCCACGTCGGCGACTCCGCGGCGCACCTTCTGGAGCAGTTCCAGCTGTTTCTGGTACGAGTAATCGAGGGTTTCGCGCGGGTCCTCGGCCCGGTCAAGGGCCTTGTTCGCCTTCGCGCGGAAGATCATCCCCATACGCTTCATGACACCGCTCATGGGCTTCGCGCGCCCCCTTCTGACGGACTCCAGCTCCAGCACCTGCAACAGGACCAACAGTACGGGCCCTGCATCCATTACCGCACTGTTCCGGGCCCGATGCGCTCATCCCCAAGGACGACTGCGATCAGTCCCACTCCGGCGTAGGGAGTAGGCGGCCCCCTACTGCCTGTCCACTGTTCCTGGCCTCAGCCGGTCTTCTGTCGGGCTTCTGTCTGTACTCCTACAGACGACCGGCGTTGCCGGATCGTTCCCCACTTGGCTGGGATCCATGCCCCGGGACCCCTTACCCTTGGGTTTTGTGTTCCGTAGCCGTGCCAAGGAAGAGAAGGCCCCCGCCGACAAGGCGCCGGTGACCGACTCCAAGCAGACCCGTGACCCGCAGGCCCCGAAGGGCAGGCCGACTCCCAAGCGGAGTGCGGCCCAGTCCCAGCGCCGCAGCGTGGCCAATACGCCGAAGACGCGCAAGGAGGGGGCCAAGCGGCAGCGCGAGGAGCGCCGTGCCGCGATGGAGCGGCAGCGCCAGGCGCTCGCCAACGGGGACGAGCGTTATCTCCCCGTCCGCGACAAGGGACCGGTGCGCCGTTTCGCGCGCGATTTCGTGGACTCGCGTTTCTGTGTCGCCGAGTTCTTCCTGCCGATGGCCGTGGTCATCCTCGTGCTGAGCATGGTGCGGGTCGGGGCGCTGCAGAGCATCGCGCTGCTGCTGTGGCTCTTCGTGATCGTGCTGATCATCGTCGACTCGGTCGGAATCGCGATCCGGTTGCGCAAGCAGCTGGCCGCCCGCTATCCGAACGAGCGGACGAAGGGCGCGGTCGCCTACGCGCTGATGCGCTCTCTCCAGATGCGTCGCCTCCGGCTGCCCAAGCCGCAGGTCAAGCGCGGAGAGCGGCCCTGAGCACTACGTCGTTCTCCGGGGGCGCGGCGGATGCCTGGCTGCACAGGCTGGGCGGGCTGCGGAATGTCGTAAGGCAGGAGCTGGTGGCCCGGCAGCTCGACGAGCAGATAGCCGGGCGGTTTCCGGTCGGGCAGCGGTTGCGGGTGCTCGATGTCGGCATGGGTCAGGGCACCCAGGCGCTGCGGCTGGCCCGGGCCGGCCATCAGGTCACCGGTGTCGAGAAGGACCCGAGGATGCTCGAGGCGGCCCGTGCGGCCCTCGCCGCCGAGCCGGAGGGCATCCGCGCTCGCGTCCGGCTTCTTGAGAGCGACGGTCGTGACACCGGCGTGCACTTCCTGCCGGGCAGCTTCGATGTGGTGCTCTGCCATGGCGTACTGATGTACGTCGAACTGCCGGACGCGCTGCTGGCGGGGCTGGCGCGGATGCTGGCGCCGGGCGGGCTGCTGTCGCTGCTGGTGCGCAACGGGGACGCGCTGGCCATGCGTTCGGGGCTCGCCGGGGACTGGGCGGGTGCCCTGGGCGCCTTCGACGCCGGCTCCTACACGAACCGGCTCGGCCTCGACGTACGCGCCGACCGGCTTTCCGCGCTCACCGGCACCCTTTACGGCATCGGGGCGCCGCTGCACGCCTGGTACGGGGTGCGGGTGTTCACCGACACGGCGGACGACGACGCGGAGGCTCCGGCGGACGTCGACGCGTTGCTGGCGGTCGAGGAGCGGGCCGGGCGGACGGATCCCTATCGGCAGGTGGCCGCGTTGCTTCACCTGTGCGGGGTTCGGGGCTAGTGCCGCGCAGGCAGCGTTCGCCCGTCAAGGAGCGGCGTCCGGTGGGTGCTCTCGGCGTGCCGGCCGGAAGCCCTCGTACTGGA
>NZ_JAVFVX010000320.1:0-1137 GCF_033441795.1 Streptomyces sp. ADMS
CGCCCTGGCCTCGGCCCTGACCAAGGTCACCGGCGACATCGCCCGCATCCCCACCCAGGACCTGCGCACCGCTCAGGCGTTCAACGCGTTCTTCTTCACCCCCGCCCTCGGGCCCGGCACCACGGTGGCCAACCTGTTCTCCACCCACCCCAGCCTGGAGCGGCGTCTGGAGGCGCTCGCGGAGATCTCCGCAGAACTGGGCGAGACGACATGACCACCGGCCACTGCCGCACCGGTCACCCGGACCGGCGGGCGGTGCCCGAACCGGGAACGACAGGGAGGAGCTGAACAGCTGTGGGTTTCCTCGATGCCCTGTTGGGACGGAGCAAGCCGGTCAAGCCCGACCTCGACCAGCTCTTCGGCCTGCCCTCCGCGGCGATCACTCTCCAGGCGGCCATCGGCTTCACCCCGACCGGAGCGGGCTCGGTCTGCTTCGCCAGCATCGAAGGCGGCGCCTTCGCCCAAGTCCAGCAGGACGTGCGGGCCCTGCTGGACGCCGACTCCGAACGCAGCGGTACGCCCGTGGAGTTCAGCCGCGACGACTACGGCTACTCATGGCTGCTCTCCCGCCGCGACCCCGACAACCTTCCCGCACTCGTCAACGACCTGCACGCGGTCAACACCGGCCTGCAGGACAGCGGCTTCGGGCCCCAACTGCTCTGCTCCCTCGTCGCCTTCCGTGACGCCGAGCTCCGCCCCCTCGCCCTGGTCTACCTCTACAAACGCGGCACCTTCTACCCCTTCGCACCTCAGCCCGGCGAGAAGCGCGACAACCCACTTGAACTCCAGGTCAAGACCATCGTCAAGGACGACCTGCGCATCGAACAGGACCTGACTCGCTGGTTCCCCCTCTGGGGCGCCCCCGGCCTGTGACTCACACGTTTCGAGACACGGCAAGGCGGCGCTCCTCCACGGCGGCCCGGTGGCCTGCCACTCGCACCTGAATCTCCATGACGCCCAAGGACGCCGCGTCTCTCCCTCGCGCCCCGGAGGACAGTGGCCGGACGGCACGCGAGCAACGCGTGCCGTCCGGCCATAAGGTCATGCCTGGTATGCGACGTTTGTCATCATCCCGGCCTCGCCGTGGTAGGCGTTGTGGCAGTGGAGCATCCACTGGCCGGGGTTGTCGGCGTCGAA
>NZ_JAVFVX010000321.1:0-1136 GCF_033441795.1 Streptomyces sp. ADMS
CCTGGGGAAACGGGCTGGTCGCAAGGCCAGAACCGCGCCTCAGGCCGACCTTACAGGGTGGCTGCGAGGCTGGGGTTGATGCAGGCCAGCAGGTTGTGGAGGCGTTCGATGTGGGCGTGGGGGTCGCTGGCAGCGAGCACCTCGTCGAGCTTGGTGCGGCTGATGGCGAGCACCTCGGCGATGTCGTCCAGTGTGGTGCGGTCGGGCTGCTCAGGGTTCTTGCGCAGCAACTGGAAGAGGCGGGCGCGGAGCCTGTCCGTCAGGTCGGGGGCTCCCACCAGGGCGGCGATGGCGTCGCAGGCGGCTTCCAGTGTGTCCCACAGAGTGCGGGCGCTGGGGTGTACGGCGACGATTCGCGGCGCTGGCCCGTCGGGGCCGTCGAGGAAGGAGTGCGGCCGGTAGTCGGGCGGGACGAGATGTTTGTCGATGAGGATGCGGCTCTCGCTGGCCTGGACGAGGTGGGCGGTGGCCAAGCGCTTGCGGGCGCGGGCGAGGCGTTGGGCATGCTGGGCTGTGTCGGCGCTGCTCTGCCATTCCAGGAGGCCGAGGATCAGCGCGGTAAGCCACGGGCCGGCGGCATCGGGTAAGGGGGTGCTGGGGGCGTCCTTCATAGGAAGACCGTCGAGCTCGGCGTCGATGTCCGCGTCGCGTGTCGCCTTCAGGCGGCCGTCGGCGCCGTCCCCCAGTTGGGTGTGGATGCGTTCGGCCAGGGCTGTGCTGCGGATGGCTAGCAGCGCCACTGGGGCCGTGCGCAGCGAGGTCTCCTCGACCTTGCCATCTCGGTGGGAGGTGTAGACCATCTCCTTACCCAGGGACGCCAGGCCCAGGGTGCCGCCGCGTTCGACGACCAGGTGTTCGGGGGCAGCTACGGTTTTGGAGCGGCGAGCGGCGATGGCCGGCAGCAGGTCCTGCCAGGCGTCCTCGTAGGCGCTGCGGATGGCGTGTCGGGTCTGGGCGGGCGTAGAGCCGGGCAGATCAGTGACAAGGTCGGTCAGGTAGGCGAGACGGTCCGGGGCGGTGCGCTCGTCGTGCCACAGTCTGATCCCCAAGGGCGACAGCCGCTGCAGGACCGTTGGGGTGAGCAGTGAGAGGTGTGCAAGCTGAAGTTGCTGGTCACGGGGCTGGTGTGCGTGGGC
>NZ_JAVFVX010000322.1:0-1129 GCF_033441795.1 Streptomyces sp. ADMS
CAGAGCAACGAGCCAACCGCCGTCACGTCACGTAAACCACCGGCTGTAGTACTAGAACGGTGAAATGAGGGATGGCCGGGGCAGCCCAGGGACACGGTCTTGCGAGCTCGTAATGCGTAGGTCTCGGGTTCGAATCCTGAAGGCGGCTCCGAGAAACCCCAGGACTCACTCGCCGTGACCTGGGGTTTCTTCTTTTGGATGACCTTGGAATTCGGGCTATTCGGACAGTTGGGGTCTACGCATCGCAATGCGTAGGTCGTTGATCTACTACCTGTCGGGTCTGGGTAGCCAAAGGGGCTTTGACCTGTGGTTTTGCTGCACTGAAGCGTTGAATTGGTCCGAGGGGCGGCGCGTCCGGTGGACAGCCGGTGGACAGCTGTGCGTGATGCTTTGTCAGAAGCCTCTCGCTTCTCTCAACCGGTGTGTGATGTGTCGCGTGTCCGAAGGAATGGGTCGGGCGGCATAGGTCTGTGCGGTTTCGACAGAAAGCAAGGCTGGTCGTTGGGCTTGGCGGGTTTCTGCGGTGAGCATCAATGAGCTCGTGCAGGCGCTTCATGGGTGGCACCCACGGCCCGATCCCCTCGGTACGGCTGACCAAGAGCTTCCGACAGGCCCAGCAGCCCGGGGTGGTGGCCAACACTCACTGGATCAACCAGGGCCTGCCCCCGCCGGCAGGTGGCTGCCCGACTTCTTTCTCTTTGTGGAGGACGGCACCGACAACGCGGCCGGTCTTGACGTTCACGTGGTGGCCAGGCGGATCCCGCGGAAATTCGGCCTCGACCCGCGCCGCGACGTCCAGGTGCTGGCCCTCATGCACTGCTGCCCCACCGGCCGCCCTACCGCTCTCGCCGCCCTCCGCCTCCTGACCGAGGGTTCACGCGACCAGATCTGAGCGCGCCTCAGCGGGCCGTCAGGCCGGCGTCGGTGAAGCGCCGCATCAGCGAGGGCTTGCCGCGGTGCTGATCGCGCAGGTCGTGGAGGCGCCGGGCGAACTCCTCGGGGGTGCCCGCCCGGTCGTGGACCTCGCGGAGATCCTTCAGGAGGGTGACGGCGGTGTCGTAGGGGCCGGGCTGTTTCTGCCCGATCAGGTGGGCGATGTCCTGCCAGGCTTGCTCGGCGTTCTCGGCCA
>NZ_JAVFVX010000323.1:0-1083 GCF_033441795.1 Streptomyces sp. ADMS
GCGAGTCGTTCGTCACCAGGGGCGGGATGCCGAGCTTCTTGCCGATCTCCAGGAGGCCGTCACGGACCCGGCTCTCGATCTCGATGCCGTGGTCCATCAGCTCCAGGAAGTACCGGTCCTTGCCGAAGATGTCCTGGTACTCGGCGGCGGCTTTCAGCGCCTCGCCGTTCCAGACGGGAGATGTCGTGCCGCCCCGTCCACGGGCCTGATCTGGTGGTCGGGGCCGTGGACGGGGCGGAGGGTCGGTGGGGCTCTGTTGAAGGGCCGTTGTCAGTGGCTGGTCCTACTGTGGCAACGGCAGAGAGGAGCAGGTGATGACGGCGTACCGGCAGGGTGTGCCCAGGCGCCCCGGCAGGCGCCCGGGCGGTAGTCATCGCCGGATGTGCACGGTGATCTGCAAGCCACCGGCAGTGGCTCCTACGGCGGCGACAGCGGCGGCGGCCGTGCCGTTGCCGGTCAGGGCGAGGACGAGGACGGTGGCGAGGGTCGCCAGCGTCGTCAGGACGGGCAGCCACGGGTAGAACCGGGCTGCGGAGGACTCCGTACCCGTTCGGGTACGGTCAAGGGACGTCACGGTTGCTGTACTCCTTCGACGGATCGGGAGCCCGACGTCAGGCGATGGGGAGACCCTCTTCGCGAAGCGGCTTTGGACGGCATGGCTTCACAGGGTCTCCCTTCGTCGTCTGAAGGGCCTTCGGCCATTCAGACTCTAAGCCTCGGCACTGACACTCGCGGGGCTCCCCTGCGTACCCTCATCCGTCGCCAGCCCGTGTCTCTCAACTGACGGGGCCAAATCCGCCAGCCAGCCTGCAGGGGCGTGGGGTGTACTTCGTGACGCACCCGACCGCGATACCACCAAGCTGTTCCCCATGAAGTCCCCGACGACGCGCAGCAACTTCGGGTGGAACCCTGTACCGCGCGTTGGAGACTGGGGCGGATACCCCGAGCACGGAGCCGATCAGCTCGGTGGTGAGCTCCTCAGAGTGCATGTACTGCTCGTGCACACCAGCAAGGGGATCCTCGCCGTCTTCGACACCGCGTTCGGCGAGCTCCTGGCCGCCGATCCGGCCGCGTTCCGCGTGA
>NZ_JAVFVX010000324.1:0-1073 GCF_033441795.1 Streptomyces sp. ADMS
CGCGCTTCAGCACGGTGCGCGCGAGGCCGGCCAGGAGCAGGAGACGGCGCTTGCGAGTCTCGGTCGACCAGTCGTCCTCGCTCACCGAGGCGGGCCGGGCCGGGGCATCCAGGGGGTTCAACCTGCCCGGGAGCCCCGGGCCCAGCGCGATGCTGTAGCCGCCGAGAGCCTGCGCGACGGCCGTCCACTCGCCCTTGGGATCGCACGGCACGTAGACCCGGTAGCCGTGGGCAATCGCCCTGGTGGCTATGGACTTGGCCAGCGCCGACTTGCCCATGCCGATAATCCCCGCGAGGACGGCGTTGGGGTTGGTGAAGCCCTCGATCCGGCCGTTGCTGTACAGCGAGAACGGGTCGTAGCAGAACGCGGCCTCCGCGTGGACATCGCGGCCGATGAAGATTCCCTCCGCGCCCAGGCCGCCCTCAGCGAGGAACGGATAGGCCCCGGACACGGTGGCGGTGGTCATCCGGTGGGCGGGCAGGCTGAGTTTGCCGCCGCGTGCCGAGGAGGGGCCGGGGCGTCCGGTCGGAGGGTAGGTGGGCCGCAGCTCCGGGTCGAGGGTTTCCTCGTTGCGGCGCTTGGGCGGGGCTCCGGCGAGGCGCGCCTGGCGGCGGGCCTCGGCGAAACCGGCGCGGGCGGTTCGCTGTTCGGTGCGCGATGCCTTGCGGGGGACGAACAGGTGGGAGGCGCTGGCACGGGTGCGGGGCATGAACGTTTCTCCAGACGGAAGGCAGGGTCAGCGGCGGACGAGGCCGGTGAACGGCGCGTGGAGGTCGGCCGGGGTGGTGTGGCGGCGGACCAGGTGCGCGGTGAGTTGGTGGCGTTGGCAGATGGTCAGCTCCGGTGCGCCTTCTGGCAGGCCGGCCCGGCACGTCTCGCGGTCGGGGACCTCGCCGGAACCGGGCCGGGGGGCCGCGTGGTAGGCGGCGTGGACGTGGTCGGCGGCCTGCCAGATCCGGGTGCGGGCGGCGCGGAGCTGGTCGCCCTCGATCGGCACGAGCTGGCCGGTGCGGGCGGCGTGGGCGTCGAGCAGGCCGTGCAGCGAGACGAGGTGGGCGTGCAGGGCGTCCAGC
>NZ_JAVFVX010000325.1:0-1072 GCF_033441795.1 Streptomyces sp. ADMS
CGCGCTTCAGCACGGTGCGCGCGAGGCCGGCCAGGAGCAGGAGACGGCGCTTGCGGACCTCGGTCGACCAGTCGTCCTCGCTCACCGAGGCGGGCCGCGCAGGAGCATCCAACGGGTTCAGCCTGCCGGGGAGTCCCGGTCCCAGGGCGATGCTGTAGCCGCCGAGAGCCTGCGCGACGGCCGTCCACTCGCCCTTGGGGTCGCAGGGCACGTAGACCCGGTAGCCGTGCGCAATCGCCCGGGTCGCGATGGACTTGGCCAGCGCCGACTTGCCCATACCGATGATCCCGGCCAGGACCGCGTTGGGATTGGTGAAGCCTTCGATCCGGCCGCTGCTGTACAGCGAGAACGGGTCGTAGCAGAACGCCGCCTCCGCGTGGACATCGCGCCCGATGAAGATGCCCTCCGCACCCAGACCGCCCTCGGCGAGGAACGGATAGGCCCCGGACACGGTGGCGGTGGTCATCCGGTGAGCGGGCAGGCTGAGCTTGCCGCCGCGTGCCGAAGAGGAGCCAGGGCGTCCGGACGGCGGATAGGTGGGCCGCAGCTCAGGGTCGAGGGTTTCCTCGTTACGGCGCTTGGGCGGGGCTCCGGCGAGGCGGGCCTGGCGGCGGGCCTCAGCGAAACCGGCGCGGGCGGCTCGCTGCTCGGTACGCGATGCCTTGCGAGGGACGAACAGGTGGGAGGCGCTGGCGCGGGTGCGGGGCATGAACGTTCTCCAGACGGAAGGCAGGGTCAGTGGCGGACGAGGCCGGTGAACGGCGCGTGGAGGTCGGCCGGGGTGGTGCGGCGGCGGACCAGGTGCGCGGTGCGCTGGTGGCGCTGGCAGATGGTCAGCTCCGGTGCGCCTTCCGGCAGGCCGGCCTGGCACGCCTCGCGTTCGGGGACCTCGCCGGAGTCCGGCCGAGGTGCCGCGTGGTAGGCGGCGTGGACGTGGTCGGCGGCCTGCCAGATGCGGGTGCGGGCGGCGCGGAGCTGGTCGCCCTCGATCGGCACGAGCTGGCCTGTGCGGGCGGTGTGGGCGTCGAGCAGGCCGTGCAGCGAGACGAGGTGGGCGTGCAGGGCGTCCAGC
>NZ_JAVFVX010000326.1:0-1072 GCF_033441795.1 Streptomyces sp. ADMS
CGGCGTACCGGTCCCGAACGCCGTGACCGACGGCTGCTACGTCAACTACCCGGACGCGGACCTCAGCGACCCGCAGCGCAACAGGTCCGGGGTCAGCTGGGCAACCCTCTACTACAAGGGCAACTACCGCCGGCTCCAGCAGGTCAAGGCCAAGTACGACCCCGGCAACTTCTTCCGCCACCGTCAGTCCGTGGAACTCCCCGCGTCCTGACGCCTGTACCGACACCCGTAGCGACACCCACTCGTGGACCGCGGCCGACTCTCCGGCCGCGGTCCACGCCGTATTCCCGGGTACGAGCGCAAGTCTCTGGGTGCCCGGCCCCGGGCCCGATCTTTAGCGTGAAGGGGTCAAGACGTGACCAGGCTTGATCACTGAGGAGTTGGGGAAATGGCACAGGGCACGGACGGTATGCGGCGCAGAAACTTCCTCGCCGGGGGTGCCGCGGCCGGAGGAGCCGCACTGCTGACAGGGACGGGGATCGCCACACCGGCTTCCGCGGCCGACGAGGCCGCCGCGGCGGCGGAACCCGTCACCGTGGTCACCCCGGCCGACAAGCGCTACCCGGACCTCGTCCGGGGCTGGAACCAGCGCTGGGTCGCCTCGCCCGAGAGGGTCGTGCTGGCCGAGACGACCGCACAGGTCGTGCAGGCCGTGCAGAAGGCCGTGTCGGGCGGCAAGCGGCTGACCGTCCGCGGCGGCGGCCACTGCTGGGAGGACTGGGTCTTCAACCCCGACGTCCGGGTCATCCTCGACATGACCAAGATGAACAAGGTCTCCTACGACCCGCGGATGAACGCCATCGCCGTGGAGGCGGGCGCCCAGCTGCTGAACGTCTACGAGCGCATGTACCGCACCTGGGGTGTCGTCATCCCGGCCGGCATGTGCTTCCAGGTCGGCGCCGGCGGACACGTCAGCGGCGGCGGCTGGGGCCTGCTCTGCCGTCAGCTGGGACTGGTCGTCGACCATCTGTACGCCGTGGAGGTGGTGACCGTCGCCGTCGACGGCACCGTCTCGGTGGTCGTCGCCACCCGGGAGGCGAACGACCCCAACCGTGAGCTGTGGTGGGCCCAC
>NZ_JAVFVX010000327.1:0-1055 GCF_033441795.1 Streptomyces sp. ADMS
CGGGGGCCGGAGCGGGGGCCGGTGCGGGGGCCGGTGCGGGGGCCGGTGCGGGGGCGGAGCGGGGGCGGAGCGGGGGCGGAGCGGGGGCGGAGCGGGGGCGGAGCGGGGGCGCGCGGGGCGCAGCGGGTGCGGGTGAGCGGTGCGGGGGCAGGGTTAGCGGGTGGCCAGCAATAGGTCCACCTCGTAGGTCTCCTCGACCGTTCCGGACGGGAAGAGCTTGAGCAGGAGGTTGCGTTCTTCGGCCAGGAAAGCCGCGGTCTCCTCCTTGTCGTGGACCAGGAAGACCGAGCGGCTGCCGATGTTGGCCAGGTGGGTGTCGATCGGGACGTGGCGGCTCCAGCGGAGTTGGCGGCGCGCGAAGTCGAGGCGGCCCGAGGGGTCCGCGGCCCGGCGGGAGGCGCCGTTCTGCTCCACGACCATGTCGACGCCGAAGAAGTACTGGACGCGGTTCGCCTGGGCGGTGATCCAGGGCGTGTCCAGGGCGTACGTGTTCCACCACAGGGCGAGTGCGCCGCCTGGGCGCAGGACGCGGAGGGCCTCCGGGATCGCGTGGTCCGGGTCGGTCCAGTGCCAGGACTGGGCGTAGGTGAGGAAGTCGACGGAGGCCTCGGCCAGGGGGAGGGCGTTGCCGTTGCCCCGGACGATCGGGACGTCGGGGAGGGTGCGGCGGAACTGGGCCGCCATACCGGCGCCGGGCTCCACGGCGATCACGCGGGCGCCGCGGGCGTGGAGGAGTGCGGTGGATATGCCGGTGCCGGCGCCGATGTCTGCGACGCGGGAGCCGGCGAGGGGGTGGGCGGCCAGGTTTTCTATGGCGTCCAGGAGGGCGGGGGGATAGGAGGGGCGGTTCTGGGCGTACTGGGCTGCGGCTGCGTTGAAGGAGGTGGCTCGGGAGGAGGGGGCGGGGGGTGGGGTGGAGGCCGTCATGTGGACATGGTGGCCGGGGGTGTTGGCGGGGGGGTAGGGGTTTGGGGAAAGGTTGGGTTGGGTGGCGTGTTTGTCGCCCCCGCCGCCCCTACCCGTCCCATCCCGTACCTGGGGGCTGCGCCCCCAGA
>NZ_JAVFVX010000328.1:0-1043 GCF_033441795.1 Streptomyces sp. ADMS
CGAGCTTGGCGGCGAGCCAGCGCGCCGGGGACACGGACTGGGTCCAGGCCAGCTGGGCCGTACCGTTCTCCAGCTCGCGGCCGATGAGCGCGGCGCCCGCCCAGAGGGCGGTGAGCAGCGGTACGAAGTTGATGAGGCCACCGCTGATGGTGTTGGCGGTCCCGTAGCGGGTGTGGGCGGGGCCGCCGTAGTCGCAGCTGTCGTTGACGGCCTCGTCGACGCAGCCCTTCCGGAAGAACTCGGCGGAGGCCGCGTCGGCTCCCCAGCCGTACATCCACAGCATCAGGCCGCCGGCCACGGCGACCAGCAGCAGCCAGAACCAGAGGGCCGAGCGGTGCAGGCGGAGTGTGGCCCGGACGAGGCCTTGGAGGGCGCCGGTGCGCCGCGGTCTTGCGGGGGCCGCGAGTGCGGTGGTGGTGGTCATACGGCGGCTCCCGTACGGCGCTTGAGGAGGGCGAACGCGGCCAGCGCGGCCACGGCCGTCAGGGCGAGGACGATGCCGGTCTCCACGAGCTGGAGGGGCCAGAAGTGGGCGGAGGTGTGGTAGTCGCGGTAGACGCCGGCGACGTCGTTGCGGGCGATGCACGAGGCACTGTCGCCGCAGAACAGGTCGGGGAGGCGGTCGCCGGTGGAGGTGTAGGAGCCCTTGGCGACCGTCATGCCGTCGTGGTCGGGGAACCCGTCGGGGCTCTGCCGGGTCTCGGCCGGCCACAGGTGCGGACGCAGGGAGTGGAACTGCTGGATGACGATGACGGTGACACCGAGGGCGATGCCCAGCCCGGGCAGCGAGCGGCGCGTGGCCAGGCCGGCGAGGACGCCGACGGCCAGACCGAGGAGGGCGAGGACGGTGGCGAGGATGCCGTTGGACTCGAAGATCTGGCTGTCGTACCAACTCCAGGTGTCCTGCCGCAGTTCGGGGTTGGCCGCCCACATCATGCGGTGCAACAGGGTGAGCGGGACCATGCCCGCGACGATCAGTACGGCGGGCACGGCGAGCTTGGCGGCGAGCCAGCGCGCCGGGGACACGGACTGGGTCCAGGCCA
>NZ_JAVFVX010000329.1:0-1040 GCF_033441795.1 Streptomyces sp. ADMS
TGGCGCTGATCAACCGCACGGTCGTCGCCGAGGGCGGCCCCGAACTCCTCGCCGACCCCGACCAGATGCTCCGGGCCTTCGGCCTGGACCGCGCGATCGGAGCCGTAGCGTGATCGAGTTCCTCACGGACCCTTGGCAACTCCCCTTCATGCAGCGGGCGTTCGCCGTCGCCGCGGTCATCGGCCTGGTGTGCGGAGTGGTAGGCGTGTACGTCGTGCTGCGCGGCATGGCGTTCATCGGCGACGCGGTCGCCCACTCGGCCTTCCCTGGCGTCGCGCTCGCCTACGCCTTCGAAGGCAACCTCCTGCTCGGTGGAGCCACGGCCGGCATCATCACGGCCGTGCTGATCGCCTTCGTCTCCCAGAACCGGCGGCTGAAGGAGGACACCGTCATCGGTGTCTTCTTCGCCTTCGCCTTCGGTCTGGGCATCGTCCTGGTCTCCACCAGGGACAGCTGGACGACAGACCTGTCGTCCTTCCTGTTCGGGCAGGTCCTGGCGGTGAGCGCGGCGGACGTGTGGACCGTGGCCGTTATCGGGGCCGTACTCGTGCTCTTCGTGCTGGCGATCGGCAAGGAACTGGTCGCCGTCAGCCTGGACCGCGAGGCGGCACGCGCTGCGGGCCTGCCGGTCTTCCGCCTGGACCTGGCGCTGTACGTCGTCGTGACCACGACGATCGTGATGTCCCTGGAGGCGGTCGGCAACATCCTCGTCCTTGCCCTGCTCATCACCCCCGCGGCGGCCGCCCGCATGCTCACCGAGCGGCTGTGGGCGATGACGCTGCTGGCCTCGCTCATCGGCTGCGCGGGAAGCGTGGCGGGCCTGTACGTCTCGTACACCTACGACCTGGCCGCGGGCGGCTCGGTGGTCGTGGTCCTCACCGGCCTGTTCGTCCTCACCTGGTGCCTGGCACCCCGCCACGGCCTGATCGCGAAGCGCATACGGCGCCCGGACGGGGCCGCCCTCGTACCCGCCGGACGGTGACACCCCGACGGCCGGCCCATGCACCACGGGGGCCGGCCGCCGCGTTCACCGGACGGGA